>CAWUIX010000068.1:0-8187 GCA_963922395.1 uncultured Rhodobacterales bacterium
CGGCGCAACGCCTGCGCGTCCGGACGCCCCAAGGCGGCGACGCGGGCGAGGAGTGACGCCGAGCAACTCATGGGCTTCTCGGTTCCACACGCACCGCGCAAGAGCGAGGTCTGCGCCTCGAGCAGCCGATCGTAGACCGCGCCCTCGGCCCCGCCCGCCATCTTGCGTCGTGCCGGATGCTGTTCGTCCGGCACCGCTCCGGTGATGACTTCCAGGAAAACTGCCCCATACCGCTCTAGCTTCTTGGCGCCTACACCTGTGATCCCGGCCATCTGGTCCAAGGTCTCCGGGCGCCGCTCCGCCATTTCGATCAGCGTCCGGTCTGGAAACACGACATAGGCGGGAACCCGCGCCGCTTCGGCAAGGGTGCGGCGCTTGGCTTTCAGGGCGGAGAGAAGCGGTGCGTCTTCGTCAGAGACAAGCGCCCGCGCCGCCGGGCGCTGCGCTTTCTTGAGGGCGTCTTTCCGAAGCTGAATATCTGCCTCTCCGCGTAGGATCGGGCGCGCCGCCGCGGTCATGCGCAAGGCACCGTGTCGCGCGGGGTCGGGGCGCACCAGATCATGGCCCAGCATTTGCCGGAAGATCCCGGTCCATGTCCGGCGGTCCAAATCTTGTCCAACGCCAAAGGTTGGGAGCTGGTCATGCCCCCGGGTGCGCACCTTGTCTGTCACCGTTCCGGTCAGAATATCAGTCAGGTGGCCTGCCCCGAAGCTCTCTCCCGTCCGTAGGATCGCCGAGAGCGCCTTTTGCACCTCCACCGAACCATCAAAGACCTCCGGCGGCGTCTCGCACAGGTCGCAGTGCCCGCAAGATTCCGTCGCTTCGCCGAAGTACCGAAGCAATGTCTGGCGGCGGCACCCCAACGCCTCTGCCAGCCCAAGAAGCGCATTCAGCCGCCCGTGATCCGCGCCCTTCCGCTCGTCAGGCGCCAGGCCTTCGTCGATCTGCGCGCGGCGCAATCGAATGTCGTCCGTCCCATAGAGCGTCAGCGTTTCCGCCGGTGCGCCATCGCGTCCTGCGCGCCCAATTTCCTGATAGTAGGCCTCAATCGACTTCGGCAGATCCGCATGCGCGACCCACCGGATGTCCGGCTTGTCGACCCCCATCCCGAAGGCCACCGTTGCCACCACGATCAGGCCATCCTCGGTCGCAAAACGTGCCTCGACGGCGCGACGCGCATCCGGTTCCATGCCGCCGTGATAGGCGCAGGCGCTGTGCCCCTCCTGGCTGAGCGCAGCGGCCAGCGTTTCTGTCTTGGCGCGCGTTGCGCAATAGACGATACCAGACTGTCCTTTGCGCGCCGCAGCGAATGAGAGGATCTGCGCCCGCGGTCCATCCTTTGGGGCAAAGGCCAGATGGATGTTCGGGCGGTCAAATCCGCGCAGGAATGTCTCGGGCGCGGAGCCACCGAAGAGCCGGGTGACAATCTCGGCGCGGGTCTCTTCATCCGCGGTCGCCGTGAACGCTGCAATTGGGACGTCCAATGCCTCTCGCAGCGCACCGATCCGTAAGTAGTCGGGTCGAAAATCATGGCCCCATTGGCTGACGCAGTGGGCCTCATCCACCGCGATCAGAGAGGTGCCGATGCGCTTCAGGAACGCCGCCGTTCCGCCGGATGCCAGCCGCTCCGGCGCCATGTAGAGAAGTTTCAATTCGCCTGTTTGCAGCCGGGCATGCACGGCGTCGGTTTCCGCCTCGGTATTACCGGAGGTCAGGGCACCCGCAGCGACGCCCGCGGCCTCAAGCCCGCGTACCTGGTCGCGCATCAGCGCGATGAGAGGTGAGATGACCAAAGTCACGCCATCGCGCATTAAGGCGGGCAACTGGAAACACAGGGACTTGCCACCGCCTGTCGGCATGATGGCCAAGGTGTTCCGCCCCGCCGCGACGGCGCGCACAATCTCTTCCTGCCCAGGCCGGAAGTCGGGAAACCCAAAAACGGATGTCAGAAGCTCGGAAGGCTCCGGCATGATCCCTGCGAATTTTAGTCGAACTGCTCGTTTCTATGGACCATCGCAGATGAAGAATCGCTGAACAAGCCGGGATCGGTCACATCATGGATTGGGCGAGCCAGGGGAGCAGGATGTCGCGCGCGATGATGACGATCAGAAACGCCACGAGCGGTGCGAAATCGAGGCCGCCGGTCTGTGGCAGCCGCTGACGGATCGGGCGGTACACAGGCTCCAGAAGCGCGTTCAGCCCGCTCCAGATCTGCGCGACGATCGGCTGCCTGAGGTTCAGGACCTGAAACGAGATCAGCCAGCTGAAAATGATGTGCACGATCATGATAAAGAACGCGACGTCCAGAAGCAGGCGCAGGATTTCGATGATGGGGTTCATGAGCGTGTCCGTCCGTCTTGTGTGCGCTGGATAGGTAAGCCCGCACCGGGGGAAGAGCAAGCCGCCCGATATCCGGCATTGATGCAATCCCCCGCGCCTGTCAGGGTGCCCGCGGGCAGCAGGCAGGCCAGGTGATGGATCGCAAACGCATCTGGGGATGGTATTTCTTCGACTGGGCCAGTCAGCCGTTCGGAACGCTGATCCTAACGTTCATCTTCGCGCCTTATGTGGCGGAGGTTCTGGGCGATGGAAGCCGGGCACAGGCGGCCTGGGGCTATGGCGTGGCGGCGGCGGGCATCCTGATTGCGGTTCTCGCGCCGGTCCTTGGTGCGCTGGCGGATACAGGCGGGCGCCGCCTTCGATGGATTGCCGGGTTTTCAGCACTTTACGTGATCGGAAGCGCTGGCCTTTGGCTGGCAGAGCCCGGGGAGTTCAACCTCGTGCGCACGATGTTCTTCTTTGGCATCGGTCTGATCGCGATGGAGTTCGCGACAATCTTTACCAACGCGATGCTACCGGATCTGGGACCCCGCGAAGAGATCGGCAAGATTTCCGGCAATGGCTGGGCCTTCGGGTACCTGGGCGGGCTTGTCAGTCTGGTGATCATGCTCCTCTTGTTTGCGGAGAATTCTGCTACCGGCAAAACCCTGATCGGCCTAGATCCGGTCCTGGGACTGGATGCTTCGAACCGCGAAGGAACGCGTGCGGTCGGGCCACTGACCGCAATTTGGTTTCTTCTCTTTATGATCCCGTTTTTCCTGTTCGTCCGCGACCCGCGCCAAGCCCCGGCACCTAAAGGCGCGGTCCGAGCCGCATTTCAGGATCTTGGCCGAACCTTGCAGAGCTTGCCCGGGCGGCGGAGCCTGTCGGCCTATCTGCTGTCTTCGATGTTCTACCGGGATGCGCTGAATGGGATGTACACATTTGGCGGGATCTATGCGGCCGGCGTGTTGGGATGGAGTGTCATTGACACAGGGATCTTTGGCATTCTCGCCATTGTGACGGGTGCGGTGTTTGCCTGGATTGGGGGGCGGGCGGATTCCGCCTTTGGGCCGAAGCCTGTGATCATCGCGAGCATTGTGGTTCTCACGGCGGTTGCGATCCTTGTGGTCTTTGTTTCCAGAGAGAGTGTGTTGGGCCTCGCCGTTGGACCCGAGTCTTCAGCGCCCGATATTGCGTTCTATGTCCTAGGCGCTCTGATCGGTGCGGCGGGTGGAACCGTTCAGGCCTCCAGCCGTTCGATGATGGTCCGGCAGGCCGACCCTGGGAGGATGACGGAGGCCTTTGGTCTTTATGCCCTTGCGGGGAAAGCCACCTCATTCCTCGCGCCGCTGTCGATCGGGATTGTCACCAGCGCGACGGGCAGCCAACAAATGGGGATCACGCCCCTAATTATTCTTTTTTTGTTGGGCCTCATTCTGCTAATCTGGGTGAAACCAGACGGAGATCGAGCAGCCCCATGATCATCCGCACTCTTGCGATCTGCCTCGCCCTTCTTGCGGGACCTGTTGCCGCGGAACCCCTTGCGAAAGAGCTCTTCGGCGCCAAGCGCGACGGCTCAGTCCAGCGGGCCGCACCCCACGGGAGCTATGCCAAAGGATGCGTCGCCGGTGCTGTCCAACTGGACGAGACCGGCCCGACTTGGCAGGCGATGCGGCTGTCAAGAAACCGCAACTGGGGCCATCCAGAGACGGTTGAGTTTATTCACCGCCTGTCGCGAAAAGCTGCGCAGCAGCCAGGGTGGAACGGTCTCTACATCGGGGACATTTCGCAGCCGCGCGGAGGTCCGATGACGTCTGGCCACCGGTCACATCAGATCGGTCTCGACGTCGATATATGGATGCGGCCCGCTGATAATTTGCGCCTTAGCCGGAACGCGCGTGAGAACATCTCATCGATCTCGATGCGCCGGTCAAAAGGTGCCTATGTGAACGGCGACTGGACGCGGGCGCATCATGAGATTCTCAAGGCCGCAGCGAAGGACCGCGCTGTCGCGCGGATCTTTGTCTTTCCGGGCGCTAAAGTTCAAATGTGCAAGGACGCGAAGGGCGATCGAAAGTGGTTGCGGAAGATCCGGCCCTGGTGGGGGCATCACTATCACTTTCACGTCCGCCTCTCCTGTCCGAAAGGGGCAAGCGGTTGCGTGAATCAGGCGCCACCACCGGCAGGGGACGGATGCGCGGACGCGGAAGAATGGGTACGGAATATCCTGAACCCACCGCCCCCCGACCCGAACGCACCCCCGCCGAAGAAGCGGCGCGAATATGTCCTGTCCGATCTGCCACAAGCATGCGCCCGGGTCTTGGCCTCGCGCTGATCCTGTCGTTTCTGGCTGGGGATCGCCTGAACGCTGGCGAGGGGACGGCCGAGTATTTGGGCACGTTCGTTTGGGAGCGGCCTGAAGACTATTTCGGTGGCGTCTCGGGCCTGGAGGTCAGCGAGGATGGTTTGAGCTTCTCCGCCGTAGGCGATGATGCGCAAACCATGATCGGGACGTTCGAGCGGAATGGCGCCGTGATTGCGGGCATCGCATCGCCGTGGATCGGTGGCTTGAAAGATCAGAACGGCGACCGGCTTCGAGACACCAACAACGATGCCGAGGGCCTAGCGATCGGTTCCGATGGTGCATGGGTTGTTTCATTCGAGCGAAGGCACGGGCTGCGTCTCTATGCGGACCGGGAAGCCAACGGGAAGCCGTATCCGACATTCCGGATGTTCAACGATCTGCCGTTCAACAGGTCGCTCGAAGCCCTCGCAATCGATACGGACGGGCGCCTCTATGCGGTGGCTGAAGGACGCCTTGGCGACGGGTTCCCGGTGTTTCGCTTTGCGGACGGAGACTGGTCGCTCTTTGACAGCCTGTCGGCTGAGGAAGGTTATCAGCCTGTGGGTGCGGATATTGGGCCTGACGGGTTCTTCTATCTCCTCGAGCGGAAGTTGCGCCTGCCGTATCGTTTCGGCTCAAAGGTGCGCCGGTTTGAGATGAGCGAAAGCGGTCTGATCAACCCGGTGCTTATCTTTGAATCGGCGCTTGGGGCGCACGACAATCTTGAGGGGATTTCGGTTTGGCACGATGGCCAATCCCTTCGGATCACCATGGTGTCGGACGACAATTACTCTCGCCTTCAACAGACCGAGTTTGTGGAATACCGGATCACCGAATGACTTGATCCCTCCCGTTCGGTCCGATAGGGAGCGGCGTCCCGGACGGCCGGGACCAAGTCTCCGAATACCTTGGCAAAACGGAACACATCGATATGACACGGCTCTGGCCCGGCATCGTCGCAATGGCGGCGGTTGTGGTGCTCTCAAACATTCTTGTTCAATTCCTCTTCGGTCAGTGGCTGACCTGGGGGGCGTTCACCTATCCGATCGCGTTTCTGGTGACGGATGTGATGAACCGCGTCTACGGACCGGCGCTGGCGCGCAAGGTTGTGTTCGCCGGGTTCGCGGTCGGTGTCCTTTGTTCGGCGATCGGAACGCAGATCGAGGGTGAGTTCGGGCCGCTTGTGACATGGCGTATCGCGCTCGGGTCCGGGATTGCGTTTCTAACGGCGCAACTCCTTGATATTGCGGTCTTCAACCGGTTGCGCGAGGGCAATTGGTGGCGTGCACCGCTGATGTCTTCGTTGATCGGGTCGAGCGTTGATACGGCGCTTTTCTTTACGATCGCTTTCTCCGGCGCGCTGATGTTCCTGGAACCAGGCAATGACGTGTCCTGGGCGAATGAGGTTCTGCCCCTTCTGGGCACAGGACCGCTTGCGCCGCTTTGGGTCTCGCTCGCCGTGGCGGATTGGGGTGTGAAGCTTGCCCTCGCTTTGATCGCTTTGGTGCCATTTCGCCTAATTGTCGGGAAACTCACGCCACGGATAGCGTAATTTCATTTGACAGACGCAATATCTGTGCCACGCTCTGAATATCGGTAATCAGCGAAAGGAGGTGGTCCAGTGTCGAGAGTGATATTGGAGAGAGGTGTCGGAACAGTCGGAGGGACCGTCTGACGCGGGCAATCCTGCGTTGGAAAACGCTTTCGATTGGGCCTTCGGCGGATGCCGATCCCTAACTGGCCCATCTCTGAGAAACTCGAAGGGCGATCGGTTAACCGGTCGCCCTTTCTGCGTCGGAAGGGTAGGCACAGCGCGTACACCGGATGTACACAGGGTGTGCACTGAACGGCATACACATGAAGGTTAACGACAGCATCGAAATTGGTGACTGGGAAATGACCGAACAGTTCGTTCGGGCCTCTGGTCCCGGCGGGCAGAACGTCAACAAGGTGGCGTCAGCTGTCGAGTTGCGGTTCGAGGCGGCGCGGTCGCCGAACCTACCCGATCCGGTGAAACGACGATTACAGCGGCTGGCCGGGCGGCGCTGGACCAAGGATGGCGCGGTTGTGATCCAGGTGTCGGAAGAGCGCAGTCAGGTGAGGAACCGGGAGATCGCGAGAGAGCGGTTGCGGGCGCTCATTCTGCGCGCAACGGAAAAACCGAAGCCCCGCGTGAAAACCCGGGTCCCGTTAAGCCAGAAGCGCAAGCGGCTGGACGCAAAGAAACGACGGGGCGAGGTGAAGGCGTTGCGGGGGGAGCCGCGCGGGGACTAGCGTTCCTGAAGCGCGAGCCGAACGCCCAGCGCGCAGTAGATGCTGCCGACGATCTTTCCCTGCCACCTGAGGACAGCCGGATTGCGTCGCAGGACCTCGCCAAGTTGGCCCGCCATGACCGCGAAGACGACGGTGCTGAGGAGGCCCAGAAGCACAAAGATCGCACCCAGGATCGAGAGCTGGATGAAGACGAAGCCCTGCTCCGGCACCACGAACTGCGGCAGGAACGCGAGGAAGAAGAGTGCGGTTTTGGGGTTCAGGACCTCGGCCAGGATGGCCTGACGGAAGGCGCGCCCTGCGGTGATCGGGACGCGGCCCTGGGACAGGTCGGGATTGGTGCGTTCAAGGATCGCACGGATGCCGAGATAGATCAGGTAAGCCGCGCCCGCGTATTTGATCAGGCTGAACAAAACGGCCGATGTCGCGATGATCGCGGAGATGCCGATGATGGCCATGGCGGTGTGGATGACGTCGCCCGCTGCGATACCGGCGCCGGTTGCGATCCCGACCTTCGTGCCTGAGCTCGTGGCTCGTGCGACGGTCAGCAGCGTTGCGGGACCCGGGATAAAGACGAACCCCAGGACGATCAGGATGTAAGTGAGAAGAAGAGTCGGGTCGATCATGGCACTGGTTACCCCTGGTCATGCACTTTTGGCGATCAAGCCAGCCTGATCGCCAAAAGGCAATGGACCCGAGATGCGCGTCAGGCCACGGCTGCGACGTGGGTGCCGACCCGCTCTGCCGTCGCGCGCAGATGTCGAAGGTCAGTGCCGCAGCATCCACCGAGAACGCGGATGCCGGAATGGCTGTGCCGCAGGTCCGCGAGTTGGGCGCCGAGTTCGTGCGGATCACCGTCATCGAGCACTTCGCAGGCGTCGAGCTCTTCGTGGCTTTGGCGTGAGGCGTTTGCGACGACACCGGCAAGCTTGGCCTCCCAGGCGCCGCCATCCAGGGCGTGCGCGATGTGATCGGGGTGGGCGCAGTTCACCATGATTGCCGTGGGCGGAGCCACACGGTGAAATTATTCGACAGCCTCAGAGAGGGGCGTTCCGTCGGCAAGGCGTCCGTCGGTTTCCACCGTGAACGAGATCAACGCGGGCATGCCGATGTCTGTGGCCGCCTGGGAAATGCCGATGGCCTCCCCCGCGGCGCCGAGGGTGTAGGCGCTGACCATGTCTGCGCCTGCGGCCTTGGCCGCCGCGATCTGCGGGCGGTGGTAGATGGCTGCGGCATCGGAGGCGGCCATG
>CAWUIX010000069.1:0-8176 GCA_963922395.1 uncultured Rhodobacterales bacterium
ACAGAGTAACAGTCTGTTTTTAATGATATTTTCTGGAATCGGGCAGTTAGTAGAAGGCAGCGAACTTTCCGGTGAAACGCACAGCTGATCAGCCGCTTTCCATCCGTGCCAAGGCCACCAGAGACTGTCCAAACGCGAGTCCCCCATCGTTTGGTGGGACCTGGCCTGGGCCGCAGAGGCGCATCCCGGATAGTTCCTGAGTAACCAGGTTCAAAAGCGTCATGTTCTGAAAACATCCTCCCGAAAGAGCGATGGTATCGGTATCGAAACCATCCGCGACTGACCGTGCTGCGTCGGCAAAAGCTTCGGCCACGAAACGATGGAAGCGGTATGCGATGACGCCGTGATCCACCCCGGCGTCGAGGTCGTTCGCGATGCATTCAAAGAGAGGGGCGGGGTCGATTTCCTCTCCGTCTGTACTGTAGGGATAGCCTCCCGTGGCTTGCCCGTCGCTCGCAAGAGCCTGCAGCCTCATTGCGGCCTCGCCTTCATAGCTTTGCTGGTCTTGGGCAATCCCCAGACAAGCCGCAACGGCGTCAAACAGTCGGCCCACAGACGACGACATCGGCGCGTTCAAACCTGCACCCGCCGCGCTTCGAAGGACATCGAGGGGTTTACGCCCGAAGAGCTTGTCCGCAACCGCAGAGAGCCCGGCCTGGTCGAGCCGTACGACCGCGTTGCGCCAAGGTTCCGATTGGGCGCGATCGCCCCCAACCAAAGGGGCAGGCTTCAAAAAGCCCAAGCGCCGGAACTCTCTATAGTCCCCGACAAGCACTTCACCTCCCCATACGGTATTGTCGGTGCCCAGACCGAGGCCATCGAGAACCAACCCAACCGCGGTCTTGCCTGACCAACCGTGCTCCCCGAGCGCGGCCGCCATGTGGGCATGGTGGTGCTGCACCTCGAAGATTGGCACGGACATCGCTTCTGCGCGCTCGCGACCATGGCGCGTGGCACGAAAGTCTGGGTGCAGATCTACAGCAATCGCCTCGGGCTGATGATCAAACAGCTCCGCCATGTCGCAGTCTGCTTTCAGGAACTCCTCAGTGCTGAGGGCGTCGTCCAAATCGCCCAGGTGGTTCGACAGCATCGCTTGACCGTTCTTCGTCAGGCAGATCGCGGACTTAAGTTGCCCGCCAAGCGCCAAGACCTGGCGATCGGGTAGGCCGTCAGGCACCGGAAACGTGCCCGGCACGGATCCGCGCGCGCGCCGCAACACGACCGGGCCTGCTGGGCCAATCGTCTCCACCCCGTCATCAAGGCGACGGGCAATGTCCCGGTCATGCATCAGGTACCCGTCGACAAACCCAGATAGCTTTTCCCTTGCCTCAGAGTTCCCGATCACCTGCGGTTCGCCGGACAAGTTGCCCGAAGTCATAATGAGTGGTCGATCGATCAGATCGAGCAGCAAATGATGCAGCGGCGTGGCGGGCAGCATCCAGCCAAGGCAACGTTGCCCGGGCGCAATTACATCCGGAAGCTTGCAATCAGCACGACGGTCAAGAAGGACAATCGGCGCGGCAGCGGAGGTGAGGCGCGCAAGTGCCGCGTCTGGAACCTCTGCATGATCCATAATGGTGGAGAGTGGCGCCATAAGGGCAAACGGCTTGCCCGGACGCACCTTTCGCCGCCGAAGCTCGGACACGGCGTCTAGGTTCGCCGCATCGCAGGCCAGGTGAAAGCCGCCCAGGCCCTTGATTGCAAGGATCTGACCCCGCTCCAGTGCGTCTACCGCCACTTCCAAAGGGTCTTCGGCGTCGCCCATCCCTTCCAGCCAAACCTTCGGCCCGCAATCCGGACAGGCGATGGGTTGCGCGTGAAACCGACGATCAGAGGGGTCCTCGTACTCGGCGCGACAGGCCGGACACATCTGGAAGGCCGCCATGGTGGTCTGTGCGCGATCGTAGGGTAGCGCATTCAGGATGGTGTAACGCGGGCCACAATTCGTGCAATTGGCGAAGGGATAGCGATAGCGGCGTTCCCCCGGTGTACGGATTTCGTCCAAGCAATCGGGACAGGTTGCTGCGTCGGGGGTTACCCGCGTCTCTGCGCCTTGCGGACCGGAGGCGACGATTTCGAACGTGTCACCGAAATTTGCCTCGACGGGTTCGCTTTCGACTGAGTCAACGACGGAGAGTGCAGGGGCCTCGGATTCCAGTGCGTGCTCAAACTGATCGAGATCGTCCCCGGTGGCGAGGATCAGGACGCCTTCGGCATCGTTTCGCACCTCGCCTTTGAGATCAAATCGCCTGGCCAATTGCCAAACGAAAGGTCTGAACCCGACACCCTGAACCTGACCGCGAACGCGTATGCGCCGGCCGGTGGTCAATGAACCGTGCAGACCATGCAGGGGTCAAAGCTCCGCACGACATGCTGGACCGAAACCGGTGCGGTCTCGCCATCCGACACAGGCGCACCGACGAGCGCTTCTTCGAGCGGGCCTGGCGCGCCCGCCTCGTCGCGAGGCGAAAAGTTCCACGTTGTGGGAGCGACGATCTGATAGTTCGCGACCCGGCCATTTTCGATAACAACCCAATGGCCAAGGGAGCCCCGAGCCGCCTCGACCACCCCAACGCCGCGCGCGTCATTTGGCACCTCGAAGTCGCCCATGAAAGATTGCGCAGGATCGAGCGCAGCGACCCATTCTTCGAGCCAGACCTGTGTGCGGGCGATCTCCAGTAGCCGCCCAACTATGCGTGCAGTCACACCACCGGCTTCTGCAACTGAAAGTGCGAGTGGGTGACCGTCCACGACCCCACGGGCGAGCGCGCCGACTTCCGCGCTTTGACCGTTCAGGCGTGGTGCCTTGCACCAGCTGTATCCGGTGTCTGCCATATCCTCGTCTGGAACAGTCTGTCCGTCGAACGGATGTGCGGCATCCCCGGTCATCCAGCTTTGCGCCACATGCTCGACGATACCGGAGTAGTCGACGTCATGAACCACACCATCGGCCCACAGACCGGCACGGGTCGCACGCCCATTTGGCCGTGGGTAGGCACCATATGAGAGGTAGCGCTGAGGCCCGATCCCAAGTGTATCAAGGCCGAGATCGTTGGCGGCTTGAAGAAAGAGCCCGGCGTCTCCGGTGCCCCACTCGGCAAGATCGCCGCGCGTTTTGACATCCAAGAACGCCTCGATCGGCGCGCCGAAGAGATGCGCCTCTAGGAAGCGGCGGAAGCCCTTCAGCGTCGCAATCATGCGCACCCGCTCCGCAGCAGTCGGCGCGCGGGTGACACCGGCGGGTTGGATCGCGAGCGTGTGCGGCCATTTCCCACCCAGAACCCCGGTGATGTGAAAGAGCCGAGCGCGGGCGTCCAGGGCAGCCTTCGCCGACGCGCCCTTGGTCGCGGTAAATCGGGTGACGACCTCAGTATACCAGTCGCGGCCCTCATAAACGGGGCGGGCGAAGTCGGGCATAAAGAAAAGGTAGAAATGCGTGACATGGTCCGCGAGGTTCTCCACACCATGGAGAACCGCCGCCGCGATGCCACCTTGCTCCGGCATCTCGGCACCGGCGGAATCGGCGAGTGCCAGCGCAGCAGCCGCAGACTGGCTAATCGAGCAGATCCCGCAGATACGCGGCGTGAGCGTCAGGGCGTCACGTGGATCGGCCCCTGCGAGCATCTTCTCGAACCCGCGAAAGAGCGGCGAGTTGGCATAGGCCGCGCGAACCTCTCCGCCGTCGATGTCCAAGCGCACCTCGAGATCACCCTCAACCCGGTTGAAAGGGCCAACGATCAGTTCGGTCATGATCGCTCCCGCTTGGGTTTGGGCGCCACTTCGATCCTGTCGGAGCCTGCATTGCGGCTGATCCGCTCTGGTGTTGCAGCCTTTGACAGCGAAGCAAGCGCCATGAACCATGCTTTCGGCATGTCCGACGGCAAACCCACAGGGATACCGGCAAGTTTGGGCGTCTCGGTGAAGGCGTGCTGCGGGTTCTCAAACTCAGGGCTGGTGCAGGCGATGCAAGGGTAGCCGCCTCGTGTGCAGGATCCGCCACCGTTCCAGGGTCGGATGTTGCAATCACCGACGGCTTGCGTGCCGATGCAGCCGAGGTGCTCCATCATACATCCCATTTCCGAGAGCTTGTGAGCGCTTGCCTTGTACTCATAGAACTCGTTTTTTGGACACGCATGGTGGACGAGGTGTTCGGCGTAAAAGCGCGGGCGCCCGAGGTCGTCGAGCGCGGTGGCGTCAAGCGCTCCCCCCGCCAATAGAAGAAGCGTTTCTGTTACCCAATTGGGATGGGTGGGGCAGCCTGCGATATTTACAACCGGGAGCCCGGCACCGCTCTTGAACTCAGGGGCAAGCGCGCCGCCAGCGTGGTTGCCATCGTATTGAAGGCCCACAGCGCCCGCCGGATTCGTGCCCGCCGCAGTGATCCCTCCATAAGCGGCACAGGTGCCAACAGCGAGGACATGGGTGGCCAACGGCGCCAACTCGCGAACCCAGTCAAGCATTGACCGTCCGGTCCCCGAAAGCATGTGATATCGGCCCGTCCCTTTGGGGCCGGTGACGATCGATCCTTCGACACAAAGGATGTCGAGAGGCATTTCACCAGTCCGGACACGTTCCAGGATGGACAGAGCCTCGTCACCAGTCGCTTCAGAGATCGCGGGGTGCCAGAGGAGATCAATCCCGGCGTCTTCCAGGAGTTCGAGCACGTTGGGATCTTCGGCGCAGAGAAGCGACATGGTGCATCCCCCACAGCCTGCCGATTGAAGCCAAAGCAGGTTCATGCCGTCTCCTCCAGGGGCAACTCCAGCCGGAATGCCGTGCCGGGCTTCAGGTCGATATGAGTCAGGCTGCCTCCGTGTTCTTCCGCAATCTTGTTCGAGATGGACAATCCCAGCCCCGTACCTTCTCCCACGGGTTTTGTCGTGAAGAACGGATCAAAGATCGCAGAGGCCGCATCAGCATCAATGCCCGGTCCATTGTCCGAAACGGTCAAGACCGCCATGCCGCTTTCAGCGGTGATTGACAGGACGATTGAGGCGTCATCCTGCCCTTTCAGCGCATCAATCGCGTTTTGCAGAAGGTTCATAACGATCTGCTGAATGTGCCCGGAGTTCCCATAGACCGACAACTCGTTCAGGCCTTCGAAGTGCACATCGACCTGAGCCTTAGAGCCGCGTATGACCCAGCGCGACGCGACACGTGCAGCATCTACCAGGTCGTATTGCTCGCGGGTGCCTGCCCCCGCAACCGAAAGGCGCCGAAGATCTGCGACGATGTCCCGGACGCGCTCGGATCCTTCGCGCGCCCCGTCGATGGCAGAGCGCAAGTTCTTCAACTCACGGTCCAGCTTTAGTTGTCCCCGAAGCGCGATAAGCTCTTCGCGAGAGGCGCCTGCTTCCACTCTTTCAAAGTACTCCTCGAAGCGCATGATGTATTTCTCAAGCGCGTGGGCGTTGGCGTAGACGAAGCTGATCGGGTTGTTCAGTTCATGCGCCACGCCTGCAAGAAGCCGACCCAGCGAGGCGAGTTTTTCGTTCCGGACCAGCTGGGTCTGCGCCTCTTTCAGGCTATGATGGCTAAGCTCGAGTTCTGAGTAGGCGCGGCGAAGCTCCCCAAGGGATCGCCCGACGATCACGGCACCGATCATCTTACTGCGATCGTCTATCCGCGCTGTGATCGAGATCTCGTAAGGTTCTGAGATATCCGCCGACTTCAGTTCGGCCTCAAATCGAACCGCTTCGCGGGAAAAGCGTAAGGCGTCTAGCTCGCGGCGTAGGCGTTCCGCACTCTCGCCGTGAAATAACCCGCCAGCATCCGTTCCAATTAGCGCGTCACCTGCCAGCCCCGTCGCCTCAATGAGCGATTGGCTGACCTCGGCGATGGCGCCGTTACGCCCCACGACAATCATGATGTCGCTGACGGAAGATAGGATTGAGGTCAGGAAGCGCCTGAATTCATGGAGCTTTTCGTTTTGCTCCTCAAGAAGCGCTTGGTGCGAGACCAGCTCTGAATAGGCCACGTCTACCGCGGCCAACACTTCGGACCACGCTTCATCGGTAAACCGCGGATCTGCTTTCTTTTCAAAGTCGATCGGACTGGCCACTCTTTATGTTCCCGCGATCAGCCTAGCGGACTACGAGGTTTGGAAAAAGGATTTTGAAACTCAATGATCGAGGGTTTGTTGCGTCGGGCGCGCCCAAACCGAGAGCCTTCCGCTTGTCTCAGCTCTTTCCGGCCAGAATGACGCTATTGCCCTCAGTTCCGTTACGTCTAAGCAACTGGTTTTGCCCGCTCGGCGAGATACTGGCGGAACTCGGGTATCCAGAGGTTCGGTGTGCCTGGCCGGCCCGGACCTGCCTACTTGTCTCCGTTGTCCTGCTGTTTGCGTCTCACCACACGGGCTTGGCAACAAGCCCCTAAAACAGCTGCTCCCTCGCGCGGCGGGCTTTGATATGGCAGGGGTCGTGGATACTGCGGGCGTCGAGGTGTTCTTTGGCGTGGCAATCGGGGCAGAGGGTGATCGCGGCGATCACGCGGGCGTTTGTTGCAGGGTCCCAGAGGAATTCTTCGCCGCAGACCTCCAGCGATTGCCCCTTTATGATCAGTTCGGCCTGGGTGACCGAGCAGCGGTGGCACTCGGTCAGCCGCAGCGCGTCGTCCCGTTGGTCCTGGCTCAGACGGCCGCAGAAGCGGCATGTGGACTTTGACATCTTCCGTATCCCCACAGCGGAGTGGCACCTGTCAGATGCACTTGGGTCGCACGGGCGTCTTTTGTGAATGCACACAGGGAGAGACGCGAGGGCACGTCGTGCGAAGGGTACATCTGGCGCGGACGATAGCAGTGCGCATACGCTTTGAATAGATGTCTGTCAGTAAAGAGCGGCGGGCTGTGCCCGCAGCGCTTTGACTAGAAGAGGCGCTTTTCCTTGGCCATCAGGGCCGCTTGCGTGCGGTTCTGGGCGCCTAGTTTCGACAGAATGCTTGTGACGTGCAGTTTGACGGTCACTTCCTTGAGCTGAAGCGCGTGAGCGATGTCCTTGTTCGACCGTCCGTAGGTCAGGAGTTCCAGCACTTCGTACTCTCGTGGGGACAGACCCCATGCGAGATCGGTGGACGCCTTCTTGCCGTTCTCGGGCATTTCGAACGGGACGAATTGTTCCCCCGACAGTGCCTGGCGGATGCCGTCGATCATCGCAGATACGGACATCGACTTTGGCAGGTAGGCGCAGGCGCCATACCGGAGCGCGCGCGCCGCCGTCTCGTTGTTTGTGACACCGGACATCAACGCGGTTCTTGTGGTGGGATAGCGTTCACGGAGTTCGCGAAGCCCTTCAAGGCCGTTCATGCCGGGCATTTCATAGTCGAGAATCGCGAGATCGATGTCGGGCGATTTGCGGAGAATTCCCGCGGCCTCATCAAGTGAGGAGGCGACATGCACGGTGAACCCTTCGGACCGATCGAGATAGGCCGCGATCGTGTCCCGCACGAGCTCGTGGTCGTCAGCTAACAAAATGCTTGGCATCATCTGAAACACTCAAGTCGAAAATCGGGCTCCGAAAATCGTCCTGGCAATACAGAGTGGAGCCGCAAAGTGGAATATCTTCTTTCTCTTTTCATGATCGCCCAAAGATGCAATGAAATCAACGGCGGACAGAGGAGGCGATGATGAACCTGCGGCTTGCGCTTCTTGGATTGGCTTTTGCTGTGTTTGGGCATGCCGGATGGAGCGACGAGTCCGCCCTTCATACACTGTATGTCGAGAAGCATGACGGGTCCGAGATTTCGATGACCCTGGCGGACCTGGATGCGCTTGATCAGGTGGTGTTCTCGACCTCGACGATCTGGACCGATGGCGTTGTTGAGTTCAGCGGTGTTCCTGTCTGGACCATTCTGGGCCATGCCGAGGCCGATGGCGCCACCCTGCGCATGGTAGCCTTGAACGACTATGCTATTGAGATGCCGGTTGGCGAGTTGGAAGAGGCGGTTCCGATCGTGGCGACGCGGATGGACGGGGAGACCATGTCGATCCGTGATAAGGGGCCGTTTTGGGTGATCTATCCGTTCGATGCCGATCCGGCCTATGCGTCGGAGACCAATCATTCGCGTTCCGTCTGGCAATTGTCGCGCCTTGTGTTGATCGAATAGGATCGGGTGGGGCGCGGTACGGTGCCCACACTGACACGCGGTTTCGGACATGCGGTTTATTCAGCCGATCATC
>CAWUIX010000070.1:0-8151 GCA_963922395.1 uncultured Rhodobacterales bacterium
AAGGCGTCGACGCCGCACAATGCTCGACCGGAGAACAGAAGGCGCTCCTCATTTCGCTCATCCTCGCCAACGCCCGCGCTCTCGCGTCGGAGACCGGTGCACCACCAATCCTCCTCCTTGACGAGGTCGCCGCCCACCTCGACCCGGGCCGCCGGGCCGCCCTCTACGACGAGATCTGCGCCCTTGGTGGCCAAGCCTGGCTCACCGGCACGGAGCGCAGCCTCTATGATGCCCTCGGCCCTCGCGCCCAATACATCGAGATCACCGAAGAAAACGGCATCTCAACCCTCCACCAAACCTGACACTCCACCAAAGCGCCCCGACCTCGACCGCCGTCCCGGGCTTGACCCGGGACCTCTCGCGCCCCCTTGCCCCCAAAGGCCGCTCGCCCTAAGCGAACCCCCATGACCATCAGCGCCACCGACCTCGCGCTCTACTGCGGCGCCCTCCTGATCCTGTTCCTCACCCCGGGACCGGTCTGGGTGGCCTTGACCGCACGCGCCCTCTCCGGCGGCTTCCACGCCGCCTGGCCCCTCGCGCTGGGCGTGGTGGTGGGGGATGTCCTCTGGCCGCTTCTCGCCATCCTCGGCGTGGCCTGGATCGTCTCCAGCTTTGCGGGCGCCATGACCGTACTGAAACTTGTGGCCGCCGCAGTCTTTCTCATCATGGGCGCCCTGATCCTGAAACACCGCAGCAAGACCATCGCCTCCGACAGCCGCCTCACACGCCCCGGCATGTGGGCGGGCTTCCTTGCGGGCATCGCCGTGATCCTCGGCAACCCCAAGGCCATCCTATTCTACATGGGCGTCCTGCCGGGC
Source organism: uncultured Rhodobacterales bacterium (assembly GCA_963922395.1). Taxonomy (GTDB): domain Bacteria; phylum Pseudomonadota; class Alphaproteobacteria; order Rhodobacterales; family Rhodobacteraceae; genus Ovoidimarina. The sequence goes on from CAWUIX010000070.1 coordinate 819, forward strand.
TTCTTCGACCTGACCCAGGTCACCGCCCCGGACATCGGCGCCATCGTCCTGGCCTCCCTCATCGTGCCCCTGATCGGCAATGTCGCCTTCGCCTTCTTCATCGATCGCGCACGACGCCTTTTGACCTCACCAGACGCGCTCCGGCGCACAAATACCGTGGCCGGTGTGCTGCTCGTTGGCGTGGGGCTGGTGATCCCCTTCACCTGACCCCGGGACCCGTTCAAAAGCGATAGAGGCGGCAACCTTGCAGCTATCGGGTGCAACCACCAAATATTGTGTCTCGGGCGTGACAATCCCCCCATAAACGCCTATAAAATCACCAAAAGAAGCAGGAAGGCACGAATGGCCGAGTCAGCCCGCCAGCCGGATGAGTACGGCGCGGAATCCATCAAAGTTCTCAAGGGCTTAGAGGCGGTGCGAAAGCGCCCCGGAATGTACATCGGAGATACCGACGATGGCTCCGGTCTGCACCACATGGTCTACGAGGTGGTCGACAACGGCATCGACGAGGCCTTGGCGGGCCACGCGGATGTCGTGACCGTCACAATCCACGCTGATTCCAGCATCTCCGTCACCGACAATGGTCGCGGGATTCCGGTCGATCTGCACCCCGAGGAAGGCGTCTCCGCGGCTGAGGTCATCATGACCCAGCTCCACGCCGGCGGAAAGTTCGACCAGAACTCCTACAAGGTCTCCGGCGGTCTCCACGGGGTCGGCGTCTCGGTCGTAAACGCGCTCTCCGATTGGCTCGAACTCCGCATCTGGCGTGATGGCAAGGAACATGTCGCCCGCTTCGAAGGTGGCGAGACCACCGAACATCTGCGCGTCGTCGGCGACGCAGGCGACAAGCGCGGCACCGAGGTCCGATTTCTGGCCTCGACCAACACCTTCTCGAACCTCGAATACAGCTTCAAAACGCTCGAGAACCGGCTCCGCGAACTCGCCTTCCTGAACTCCGGGGTCCGCATCGTCCTGAAGGATGAACGCGCCGCCGAACCGGCCGAAGCAGAAATGCACTACGACGGTGGCGTCCGAGAGTTCGTCCGCTACCTCGACCGTCACAAACATCCCCTGATCGACGAACCCATCTTTATCTCCGGCGAACGCGACGGGATCACCGTTGAAGTCGCGATGTGGTGGAACGACGGATACAACGAGATGGTCCTGCCGTTCACGAACAACATCCCGCAACGGGACGGTGGCACACACCTCGCAGGGTTCCGTGGCGCGCTCACCCGCACCTTGAACCTCTACGCCGGCCAATCCGGCGCCGCGCGGAAAGAGAAGGTCTCCTTCACCGGCGACGACGCGCGCGAAGGCCTCACCTGTGTCCTCTCCGTCAAAGTCCCCGACCCAAAGTTCTCGTCCCAGACAAAAGACAAGCTCGTCTCAAGCGAGGTGCGTCCCGCCGTCGAGAGCCTGATGAACGAAAAGCTGTCGGAGTGGTTCGAAGAAAACCCAGCCCTCGCCAAAATGATCGTCGGCAAGATCATCGAAGCGGCCCTCGCCCGCGAAGCAGCGCGCAAGGCGCGCGAGATGACGCGCAAGAAGACCTCGACCGACGTCGCCTACCTCGCTGGCAAACTCAAAGAGTGCTCGGAGAAAGATCCCGAAAAACGCGAAATCTTCCTTGTTGAGGGCGACAGCGCCGGGGGATCCGCCCAAACCGGCCGGGATCGCCGCACTCAGGCGATCCTCCCTCTCCGCGGCAAGATCCTGAACGTCGAACGCGCGCGCTTCGACAAGATGCTGTCGAGCCAGGAAATCGGAAACCTCGTCATGGCGCTCGGCACCGGGATTGGTCGGGACGAGTTCGACATTACCAAGCTGCGCTACCACAAGGTCGTCATCATGACCGACGCCGACGTGGACGGCGCGCACATCCGCACCCTGCTCCTGACTTTCTTCTTCCGCCAGATGCCGGAACTGATCGAAGGCGGATACCTCTACATCGCCCAGCCCCCGCTGTTCAAAGTCGCGCGCGGCAAGTCCGAGGTCTACCTCAAGGATCAGCCCGCCCTCGACGACTACCTGATCCAGCAAGGCATCGAGGGCGCGATCCTCCGCCTTGGCTCGGGCGAGGAAATCGTGGGCCAGGACCTCGCGCGCGTCGTCGATGAAGCCCGCGCCATTCGCCAGTCGCTTGAAACCTTCCCCACCCAATACGTCCGCCCCATCCTCGAACAGGCCGCCATTGCGGGCGGCTTCCTCCCCGGGGTGGCGGATGCGGACCTGCAGGGCACCGCAACCCGCATTGCCGAACGCCTCGACATGGTCGCACTGGAATACGAACGCGGCTGGTCCGGACGCCCGACACAGGATCGCGGCATCCGTCTCTCGCGGATCGTCCGTGGCGTGGAAGAGCAACGCACCCTCGACGGCCCCATCCTGCGTGGACCCGAGGCGCGGCGCCTCGGCGCCCATACCGAAACCCTGCAAGAGATCTACAGCACCCCGGCGACCCTCGTCCGCCGCGACCGCGCGATCCCCATCGACGGCCCGCTGGACCTCCTCGATGCGATCCTCGAGGAAGGGGAAAAGGGCCTCTCGCTTCAGCGCTACAAGGGCCTGGGCGAGATGAACCCCGACCAGCTCTGGGAAACCACGCTCGATCCCGAGGCGCGCACGCTCCTGCAGGTGAAGGTCGAGGACGTCGCAGACGCCGACGACCTCTTCACGAAACTCATGGGGGACGTCGTCGAACCGCGCCGGGAGTTCATCCAGACCAACGCGCTGGCGGTGGCGAATTTGGATTTGTAAATCACGTATAAACGCCGCACGTGGGTAAGATCTCGGTAGCTTGTCTGAGGCTCGGCTAGGGCCGCAAATGGTGGCCGTGCAGACAACGCGAAAAGCCGGGCAGGGCCCGACCGCGGGTGGGCCCACCAACGGCCGAACGGATCACTTTATTCCCAAGCCCCGCACGACGGTTCTCCGATGAGTGCCGCTGCAAAAGGGCCCGCCCAGTGGGCGGTCGGGCCCTGCCCGGCGGGGCTGCGCCCCTTGGTTCCGGGCAAGTCGGGAGTGAAGTGATCGTCTGCCCTGCACCTGTAGTTCAACCAACGATCAAACGGCAGCTTTGTGAACAAGGCTAGCGATCGTCACACCAGTGTTAAGACTCTTCAGCGCGTGGCGGCGATGCCTGCCATAGATCACTGCGACCAAATTCGAGGTTTCCCTTTAGGACCCTTACGACTTCGTCTAACCCATCTTGATTGCACCAATAGTCAGGGAATTCGCCGAACGTCTGGTATGTCGAACAATTAAATCCATCTTCAATGTCATTGTACCAAACGACGGTCGTTCCGAGGATAGCAACCACCCAAAATCCTTCGCCTTTATCTCCCCATGGAGAACACCGCCATTTCTGCTGTTGTATACAAACCGTCTCCCAGAAATAGCGTTCCGGTGGCGTCATTCGCTCCCAGCCCAGATTAATCTGATCAATGAGGTCCGCTTCTGAAATCGGTTTCCATTGCATAGATCGAAACTCCGCGTGTGCGCCGGTGCCCAGCTTAGCGGTTCGGTGCAAAGAACCAAGGAACGCTTTTGGCTCTGAACAGACGTCCCAGTGATCAAAACCGAAACCCTCCACCTGCCTCACCTCCCTTCCACCGTCTCCCCCAACGACTCCAGGATCGGGCAGTCCGGCCGGTGATCCCCGGCACACGCCTCCACCAGCGTCGATAGCGTGCCCCGCATCTCCTGAAGGTCCGCAATCTTACGGTCGATCTCACCCAGATGATGCTGGGCAATCTCCTTCACTTCCGCGCTCGTCCGCGTCTCATCTTCGTAAAGCTGCAACAACGTGCGGCAATCCTCGATGGGAAACCCTAGTGCCCGGGCGCGCCCCAGAAAGGCCAGCTTGTGCAGATCCGTTTCACGAAACGCGCGATACCCGTTCGCCGTCCGGGCCGGGCGTACAAGGCCGATCTCCTCATAGTATCGGATCGTCTTGGCCGGCAAACCGGTCCGCTCCGACACGTCCCCTATATTCATCGCCGTTCTCCTATTCCGCCGCCGCAGGCCGGAACCCCGCAGCTGACCGCACTCCGTCGTCCCCGTCATGACGCGCCCCTGCAATGCCCCGCAGGCGCAGCGCATTCGTGACAACAAAGACAGAAGACAACGCCATCGCGCCCGCCGCAAACATCGGCGACAGCAACACGCCCCACACCGGGTAGAGCACACCTGCCGCCACCGGGATCAGCGCAGCATTATACGCAAACGCCCAGAACAGGTTCTGCCGGATATTCCGCATCGTCTCCCGGCTCACCGTCATCGCCGTCGCCGCCGCCCGGGGATCGCCGCTCACCAGCACCGCATCCGCTGCTTCGATTGCGACGTCTGTCCCATGCCCGACCGCGAGCCCCGCATCCGCCGCCGCCAGCGCGGGCGCGTCATTGATCCCGTCACCGACAAACGCGACGGCTCCATGCTCTGATCGGATCTGCTCTAACGCCGCAACTTTGCCCCCCGGCAACAGCCCGGCGCTCAGGACATCGATCCCAAGCCGCGCACCAATCTTCTCTGCCGTGGCTTGCGTGTCGCCCGTCAGAAGCGCTGTCTTCAACCCCATCTCGTGCAGGGCCCGCACGGCCTCTGCCGCACCGGCCTTCACCGGATCGGAAAGCCCCATAACTCCAATGACCCGATCCTTGATCGCGACGAATACGGGCGTCTCACCCCGCTCCGAGATCGCCTTCAGGGACGCATCAAGCCCAATGAGGTCCAGACCCTCCCGATCCATGTACCGCGCCGCGCCAACGCGAACGCGCTCGCCGTCTACCATTGCCTCGGCACCCATTCCCGTGTGGGCGACAAACCCGGTCGCAGTTGGTGGGGACACGCCCCGCGCTTCTGCCGCCGCCACAACCGCCCGCGCCAATGGATGCTCGGAACTCTGCTCCACCGCAGCGGCCCGGCCAATCACCTCGGCCTCCGTGGCCCCCTGCACCTCCAGATGCACAACGGTCGGGCGCCCTTCTGTCAGGGTCCCGGTCTTGTCAAACGCCACAACCTTCACACCGCTCAACGCCTGAAGCGCATCGCCCTTCCGGAACAACACGCCCAGCTCCGCGGCCCGCCCCGTGCCCACCAGAATCGACATCGGCGTCGCCAAACCCATCGCGCAGGGGCAAGCGATTATAAGAACAGAAACAGCTACGACCAGCGCAAATGGCGCAGCGGGGCTGGGACCGAGGATAAGCCAGATCAGAGCGGCCAGCGCGGCCACGCCGATCACCACGGGAACAAAGACCCCCGTCACCCGGTCGACCAGCGCCTGAATGGGCAGCTTGGCGCCCTGCGCGTCCTCAACCATCCGCACGATCTGCGACAGAACCGTCTCCGTTCCAACGGCCGTCGCTTCAAACACCAACGCCCCGGCCCCATTCACCGTCCCGGCTACGACGGAGGCGCCAGCCTGTTTCTCAACCGGTACGGGCTCACCCGTAAGCATGCTCTCATCCACATAGGACTGGCCGCCCGTCACCAGACCATCCACCGCGATCCGCTCCCCGGGACGCACATGCACTAGATCCCCCAGGTGCACCGCCGCGATCGGAACTCCGGTGACGGCACCGTCCCGCTCCACCCGCGCCGTCTTCGGCGCAAGACCAATCAGGGCCTCAATGGCGGCGCCCGCCTTTCCCTTCGCCCGCGCCTCCAGCCACCGGCCCAGCAGGATCAAGGTGCAGATTACAGCAGCCGCCTCGAAATAAACCGCACGGGTACCCTCGGGAAACAGCCCCGGAAGAAACAGCGCCACGGTGGAATAGGCCCAGGCCGCCCCGGCCCCCAGCGCCACAAGCGCATTCATATCGGGCGCACCCCGCAGAAGACCGGGAACGCCCGCCTGAAAAAACCGGCGGCCCGGCCCCACCAGAACCAGGGAAGTCAGCACAAACTGAATGATCCAGCTGGTGTGATGCCCAATGGTTTGGGCAATGAGCATATGCATGCCCGGAATAACATGCGCGCCCATCTCCAGCACGAAAACCGGAGCCGTCAGAAGGGCGGCGACGATCAAATCGCGGCGCAAGCCGAAAGCCTCCCGCGATCGCCGTGTCAAAGGCGCTTCTTGCGACCCGGTATCCGCGGTGTAGCCTAACTCTGACAGGGTCCGGGCCATATCGGATGGCGTGGCGCCTCCAGGCAGGTACGCCACTTGTACGGTTCCCGTCGCCAGATTGGCCGAAGCATTCACAACGCCAGGCAACGCCCCAATGGCGCCTTCGATCCGGCCCACGCAGGACGCGCAATGCATGCCCTCCACAGTCAGCTGCACGACGTCGGGATCAGCCGGATAGCCTGCGCTCTCCAGCGCGGTCATGATGTCCGCTGAATTAAACCCACTGCCACGCACCGATGCCGTTTGGCGCGGAAAATTGACCTCCGCCACATCGACGCCATCGACAGCAAGCAACGCCGCCTCCGCCCTGCGGACGCAGCTCGCGCAGGTCAAACCGCGCAGGGGAAATGTAAGGTTCTCCGCCAAGCTCCGGCGCTCCCAACGAGTGAATGAGCTTCTTACATAAGGCTTCCAGTCACTGGAAGGTCAAGCATGGGACGACCTCAAAAGATTTGATCCCGCGCAAGTCGCGCCGCGATTCACGCTGATAGAGATCGGACTATGGACAAGATTGACCGCCTCACCGCCCTAGGCCTGCTCGACGCGCGGGTGCCCCGCTACACCAGCTATCCGACCGCGCCGGTGTTCACCCCGGCCACCGGAGCCGCCTTTCAGGCAGACTGTTTTGCCGCGCTCGACCCCAACGTGCCGGTCTCGGTCTATGTCCACATTCCTTTCTGTGAACGGCTCTGCTGGTTCTGCGCCTGCCGCACGCAAGGCACCAAGACCCACGCACCGGTCGCCCGTTATGTCGACACTTTGCTGGACGAGCTTGCCCTGGTCCGCGAGAGTGCGTCCGGTAATCTCAAGCTCAGCCGCCTGCATTTTGGCGGCGGCACTCCCACGATCCTCACACCGGATCTGATCCACCGCCTGACCGACGCCATTCGTGAGACGTTCGGCTGGACCGATGGATCGGAGTTCTCGGTCGAAATCGACCCTACCCTGGTTGATGAAGACAAGATCGCCGCCCTCGCCGCAGGTGGGATGACCCGCGCGTCCATCGGCATTCAGGACTTTGCGCCAAGGGTGCAGGCCGCAATCGGCCGCCCGCAATCACCCGAACAAACACGCTGGACCGTCGATGCCTTGCGCGCGGCCGGGATCGCATCACTTAACGCCGATCTGGTCTATGGCCTTCCGCATCAGACCGAAGAGACCCTTAAGGACACGCTGGATCAGGTCTGCGCTCTCGCGCCC
>CAWUIX010000071.1:0-8101 GCA_963922395.1 uncultured Rhodobacterales bacterium
CCTGTACCGCGCCTTTGAGGGTCGCGCGTTAACCTTAATGCGCGGTTACCGGCCCTTTCATCTTGGCAAAAATACTCAAATCCCGGGCCGCGGTCAGGCGGTGAGCGAGACAAGGATGCGGTGACGATGGAGCTCTATTGCTTTGGCGAAAGCGGAAATTCCTACAAGGCCGCGCTCACGCTGGAACTTGCAGGTGTCGACTGGACGCCCCGGTTCGTCGATTTCTTCGGCGGCGAGGCCCGGAGCGACGCCTACAAGCGTGACGTGAACCCGATGGGGGAGGTTCCGGTTCTGGTGGACGGGGATCTGCACCTCTCGCAATCCGGGGCGATCCAGCAATACATCGTCGATAAGACGGGGAGCCCCCTCGGCGGGCGGCCCGAAGATCGGTATGAAATCCTGCGCTGGGTGATGTGGGACAATCACAAGCTGTCGAGCACGGCGGGGACGACGCGGTTTCTTTTGAACTTTCTGCCGGAAGAGAAACGCCCGCTTGCGACGATCGCCTTTCTGCAGGGGCGTCTTGATGCGGCCTATGCCGTTCTCGACGCGCATCTGGCGGGGCGGACCTGGATGGTCGGGGAGGCCATGACAGTCGCCGACATTTCGTGCTGTGGCTACCTCTTCTACCCAGAGCCGTTCGGGTTCACGCGCGGGGACTGGGCCCACATCGATGCCTGGCTAGAGCGGGTCGAGGCGACCCCCGGCTGGAAGGCCCCCTATGATTTGATGCCTGGCCATCCCTCGGACCGGGTTTCCTGAAAGGACACGCAACCATGACCGACGCTTACATTTATGACGCCGTCCGAAGCCCGCGCGGCAAGGGCCGTGCCGATGGCAGTCTGCACGAAGTCACCGCCCTGCATCTCTCTGCCGAGGTGTTGAACGCTGTCACCGAGCGGAGCGGCTTGAAAGGCGACGAGATCGAGGACGTGATCTGGGGGAACGTGACACAGGTGGGGGAACAAGGCGGGTGCCTGGCCCGGTCGGCGGTCCTGGCCTCGGACCTTGATGAACGTGTGCCCGGTGTGTCGATCAATCGGTTTTGCGCGAGCGGCCTTGAGGCCGTGAATATGGCGGCGAACCAGGTGCGCGGGGGCGCTGGCGCTGCGTACATCGCCGGCGGTGTGGAGATGATGGGCCGGGTCAAGATGGGGTCGGATGGTGCGGCGATTGCGGTTGATCCGTCCCTTGCGATGAAGACCTATTTTGTCCCGCAGGGGATAAGCGCCGATATCATCGCAACGGAATACGGGTTTTCGCGCGATGACGCGGATCAGTTCGCTGTCGAAAGCCAGGCCCGTGCTGCAGAGGCCTGGTCGGACGGGCGGTTTGATCGCTCCGTCATTACAGTGCGGGATGTGAACGGCCTGCCGATCCTTGATCGCGACGAATACATGCGGCCCGGCACGGACATGCAGACGCTTGGCGCGCTGGAGCCTGCGTTCAAGCAGATGGGCGAGGCGATGCCCGGGTTCGATAAAGTGGCGCTGATGAAGTATCCGCATCTGGAGCGGATCGAGCACGTGCACCACGCCGGCAATTCGTCGGGCATTGTGGATGGGGCGGCAGCGCTTTTGATCGGGTCGAAGGCCTTTGGCGAGGCGCATGGATTGACGCCGCGCGCGCGGATCCGGGCGACGGCGAAGATTGGCACCGATCCGACAATCATGCTGACCGGGCCTGTTCCCGTCACCGAAAAGATCCTGGCCGATACGGGCATGACCATCGGCGATATTGACCTTTTTGAGGTCAATGAGGCTTTTGCGTCAGTGGTCCTTCGGTTCATGCAAGCCTTCGACGTGGACCGGGATCGGGTCAACGTGAATGGCGGTGCGATTGCGATGGGTCACCCGCTTGGCGCGACTGGCGCGATGATCCTGGGCACGCTTCTGGATGAGATGGAGCGGTCGGATAAGGAAACGGGGCTTGCCACGCTTTGTGTTGCGAGTGGCATGGGGGCCGCGACAATTATTGAGCGTGTTTCATGATCCAGTTCTGGCAGAACGGGAGTGATTGTCGCGCAAACACCCGCAATAGTTGCTTTTTCTTGATCGAAAGCGATTCGTACTACTCTGAATGGTGGGAGAGGCCGCGTGTGTTGCGGCTCTGGGACACGCACCACTGGAGCTTCGGGCGCTATGACCGATGCGGATCTGGCTGTGTTCTGCCAGTCCCTGGCGGATGCGGTTATCGAGGACAGGTTAGAGGACGCTTCGCGCGCCTATGTTTACCCGCTCGCGCTCTACACTCCCGACGGAATGAGCATCGAAGCCACCGAAGCACAGACGGTTTCGGCCCTTGGCGCCCGTCGGTCCATGGCGGTCGAGCATGGGGCAACCCAGATCTCGGCGAGCGTCTACGACATCGACCGAAGCCGGCCGGGGCGCATCGTTCTTGGGGTGATCTGGACCTATCTCGCGGAGGGCGGGCAGGCGCTCGACCACACGGATCTGCGATACTATTGCATCGTGGACGGATCCGCCGCGATCAAGATCGAGCTGATCGAAATCGAACGGTTCGCGTTCGAAGAAACCTCGGAAAACTGGACCGGATCGCCGCGGCGGCATTAGCCCCGCGTCGGGTTCGGTCACTTACAACCAATCTTACTGACGGAGCCTGTCATGGCTGAATTCCACTATGCGCTGGAAGACGACGGCGTTGCGACGATCACCTGGGATGTACCCGAGAAGTCGATGAACGTGATGACGTTCGACGGGTGGGACGAGCTGGACGCGCTGATTGACCGGGCGTTGGGCGACGATGCCGTTAAAGGCGTGGTGCTGACCTCCGGGAAGGACAGCTTTGCCGGGGGCATGGATCTGAACGTCATTGCCCGGATGAAAGAGATGGCGGGCGATGACCCTGCGCGCGGGATCTTCGAAGGCATCATGCGGGTGCATGGGATCATGCGAAAGATCGAACGGGCCGGGATGGATCCAAAGACCCTGAAGGGGGGCAAGCCCATTGCGGCTGCTTTGACCGGCACTGCATTGGGGATCGGGTATGAGATTCCGCTGTGTTGTCACAGGATTTTTGCAGCCGATGCGCCGAAGGCGCGGATTGGCCTGCCCGAAATCCTGATCGGGATCTTTCCGGGCGCCGGGGGCACAACGCGGCTGGTCCGCAAGATGGGTGCGATGGCGGCCAGCCCGCATCTTTTGGAGGGGAAAACCTATAGCCCCGATCGCGCCAAGTCCGCGGGGCTGGTGGATGAGGTTGTTCCGGCAGCAGAGCTTCTGGAGAGGGCGAAGGCCTGGGTTCTGTCGGCCAGTGACGCGGACATCGTGAAGCCCTGGGATCAGAAGGGTTACAAGATGCCAGGCGGCGCGCCCTATCACCCAGCCGGGTTCATGACCTATGTTGGAGCGTCCGCAATGGTGCATGGTAGGACGATGGGCGTCTATCCTGCGGCCAAGGCGCTTTTGTCGGCGGCCTATGAAGGGGCGCTTGTCCCATTCGACACGGCGCTGAAGATCGAGGCGCGCTGGTTCACCAACATTCTGATGAACCCCTCTTCGGGTGCGATGATCCGGGCCCTGTTCCAGAACAAACAGGCGCTTGAGAAGGGGGCGAACCGCCCGGCGGTCGAGGATCAATCGGTCAAGAAGGTTGGCGTCCTGGGGGCCGGTATGATGGGGGCAGGTATCGCCTACGTCGCGGCGCAGGCCGGGATTGAGGTCGTGCTGATCGACCAAGCGCAGGAGGCCGCGGATAAGGGCAAGGCTTATTCCGAGGGCCTGCTGGACAAAGGCATCAAGCGGCGGCGCGTGACGGAGGAGAAGAAGGCGGATGTCCTGAGCCGGATTGAGGCGACAACGGACTACGCCGCTTTGGCCGATGCCGATCTGATTGTGGAGGCCGTGTTTGAAGATCCGAAGATCAAGGCGGAAGTGACGGCGAAGGTCGAGGCCGTCGTGGGGCCGGAGTGCATTTTTGCGACGAACACTTCGACCCTGCCGATCACGGGGCTTGCGAAAGCAAGCGCGCGGCCCGAGCAATTCATCGGCATTCACTTCTTCTCACCCGTCGACTAGATGATGCTTGTGGAGATCATCAAGGGCCAGGCCACAGGGGACCGGGCGGTGGCGAAGGCGCTCGATTTCGTGCGCCAGATCCGGAAGACGCCGATTGTCGTGAACGATGCGCGCTTCTTCTATGCCAACCGGTGCATCATTCCCTACCTGAATGAGGGGATGCGGATGGTGGCCGAAGGTGTGGCTCCGGCATTGGTCGAAAACGCGGCGCGTCTGGTTGGGATGCCGCTGGGACCCCTTCAACTGGTCGACGAGACCTCGATCGATCTGGGCGTGAAGATTGCCAAGGCGACGAAGGCCGCGATGGGCGATGCTTATCCCGACGGGGCGGTGGATGAGGTGCTGTTCTGGATGGCCGATGAGGGTCGTCTGGGACGGAAGGCGAAGGCCGGGTTTTACGAGTATGACGAGGCGGGCAAGCGTCAGGGGCTTTGGGCCGGGTTGTCGGGGAAGTTCCCGCGGGCGGCCGTGCAACCTGAGTTGACCGAGGTTCAACACCGGCTGCTTTTTGCTCAGGTTCTTGAGGCCGTACGGGCGTTGGAAGAGGACGTGCTGCTCGATATCCGGGAAGGCGATGTGGGTGCGATCCTGGGCTGGGGCTTTGCGCCCTGGTCGGGCGGGCCGTTCTCCTGGCTGGACATGATCGGCGCTGCTCGGGCCGTGGAGCTGTGTGCCGGTCTGGAAGCCGCGCATGGCGAGCGGTTTGCGGTCCCTGCCCTTCTCTCGGACATGGCCGAACGTGGCGACACGTTCTATGGCCGCTTCGCAGAGCAAGCGGCGGCCTGACATGGCAAACCGCCGCCCGCTCAGGCGGCGGTTACGCTTTTCGTCTGGGGTTTGAGGGGGCGTTCCCGATGCTCCAGAAATCGGCAGGACATCAGAACCTCAGCGTCTATTGTGCCGATTACATGGAACTGCGAGTCGCCGGTGCTTTCATGTTCGGGCGCCGGGCAATGCATGAGGACGCCTGTGTTCGCGAAGACGATCTCTTCATTGTCGAACATCAGCCGATAAACCTCGATCCCATCCACGGGCATCGCGAGGCTGACGTGGCCGTGTCCTGCGAGGTCACGGCCTGCAATCAAGGTGCGATCCCGGCCGGTCATGCTGCGCACGGCGGAACCCGCAAACATCAGGCATTGGTCCGGCAGGACATAGAAGCCCTCGCAATTGCCCAGCGCGCCGCCCGGAATGAGCGTTAAGCCTTCCGGATAGACCATCGGAAGATCGGCACCGTAGCTTGCGCGCACCACGCCGCGCAGGACACAGAGGCCGCTGTCCAACGTATGAATGCGCTCGCCTGGCACGAGCCGTTCCACCCGTCGCCACCCGGTTTCGGTTTCTACCTTTGTCCCGTTTACAAGTCCGGCCCCGATCCGCCGGCCCCGACGGCACACATCCCGTAGGTCCGTCATTCGTTTACTCCTGAACACGCACCGCTCCCGAATTGCCGTGCGAGTCGAGGAAACGTCGAAAACCCGGTCCAATGCGGGCGGAAATGTGGCAAGACGCGGGCAGCGTTGCGGCAGGTGGGCCAAATCTCTGTGAAGCCGTTCACTGTGCTCGATGATTGGACAGTGGGGTTGGCTTATCTCGCCCCGGGGTCGAACCGGTAACCGAACCGGGCGATGTCATCTGCGAAAATCTCGGCCACGTGGTCGGCCAGTTCGGGGGTGTATTGGTCCGCGTAGGTGCCTCGTCGTGCCGAGCGGTTTTCGTGCGGGAGGGGGAGGAGACTGAACCCCAGATGCTCTTCGACCGGGGCGAGATCGTCGGCCAGGTGTTCGAAGCGGATATAGGCGTTGCAACAATCGGTGCCGTCCGGGGCGCGGACGTATGACGCGGCCTGGCTGTTCCTGAGGCTCTGGGTGATCTCCGGGTCCGCCAGAAACTCGGCGAACGCGGTCGTCTTTGCTTTGGCGACAGCGGGATGCTCGAAGGATTGCTCCCGGAGCCAGTGATAGTAGCTGACGCAGCGATCCCAGGGGTTTCGGACCAGTGTACAGACGAAGTACCTGCGCATTTGATCGGGCGAGACGAGCCCTTCGATGTCCGAGAGTGTCGCGTGTTTCCAGAGCCGCCCTGTGGGGCGGAGCGCCTGTTGGCGTTTTCGGCGGCGCTGGGCTTTTGGCGTGTCGCCCACAAGGATATCGGTTTTGGTCGCGCGCGCCTCATAAGCCAGCGAGAAGGATGTGCCGCCCGTTTTGGGGATATGGATGAAAATGAACCGCCGGTCGTGGGAGAGGATCATGCCGTTCGACCACGCACGGCGATGACCGCGCCAGAGAGGACGATGAGCGCAATCCCGATGGCGGCGGGTGTGTCGATCAGTTCGCCGCGGAGCATCCAGGCCCAGGCGGACACGAAGATCAGCAGGGCATATTCGAAGACGGCGACGAAGGACGCATCCGCGAGCTGATACCCGCGCGTCAGGAACCCGATGGCGCAAATGGCACCGACAGCCTGAACCCCGGTCCAAAACAGAACCTCCTGAGTTGGAAGGACCCAGCCGCGCAGGAGGAACCCGTCCGCGCCGGTGGGTACGTCGGGAGATACGACTGCGAGGACAATGAGGCCAAGAAGGCTCCAGACCCCGAGGGCCACGAAGAACCAGGCAACCAGGGCCGCGGGGCTTTCGGTCGCGCATTTCTCGCGGGTGACGATGTTCCCCAGCGCGTAGAAGAAGCCACCTGCGAGGGGGAGAAGCGTGTAAATCGACACGCCCCCTGCGTCCGGGCGGAGGACCAGAAGCACGCCGAGGAAGCCGATGAGAGCCGCGCCGATCCGGATTGGGCCGACGGTCTGACCAAGCGCGGTTACCGATACGAGGAGCACCCACAGGGGCGCCGTGAAGAGGCCTGCGACCGCCTCGGAGATTGGCAGAAAGGCGAGAGAGCCGAAGTAGAACATCATTGAGATCGAGATGAGCGCGCTCCGCAGGAGCACGTAGGCGAGGTTTTTCGTTCTCAGTGAGCCCAGTCCGAAACGCGCCAGGAGCCAGACGAGGGGCAGCGCCATCAAGGCGCGCATCAGGTGAAACTGCCACAGCCCCGCCTGTTCGGCGATGACAATCACGAAGTTATCGATGAACCCGATGACGGCCATGGACGCCAGAACAAAAAGCGCGGCCGAGACGGGCCGCGTGTCTGCCATGACCGGCCTTCCCCTTAACGTTGACGTGGACCAAATCATCCCTAAGCGAGACGTGCAATGGACGCGCCTTCGCGCAGCGGTTATCTTTTCAGCCGAGCAGTGGGGCAGCACAGGCAATAGAATGACCGCGCTCAAGGAATTCGAGCGGTTGGAAGCACAGGGGCTTTATTCGGCCGGGGCGGGGGCGCAGCGGCGCGATGTCGTTTTGTCCCTTGGCCACGCCACCCTGACCATTGCCGATCACCGGGACAGCGCGTTGGCGCATTGGTCCCTTCCTGCCGTGGAACGGATCAATCCCGGTCAGCGTCCGGCGATCTACGCGCCGGAGATCGACGGCGAAGAGCGTGTTGAGACCAGCGATGAGACGATGATCCGGGCGATTGAGCGCATTCGGACCGCGGTTGATCGGGGGCGCCCGCATCCCGGGCGGTTGCGGACGCGGTTGACGATCTTGCTTGCAGTTGCGCTCGCCGTTCTGGCGGTCACCTGGTTGCCTGGGGCGCTCACGCGGAAGACGGCATCGCTTGTTCCGGAGTTGGCGCGCGAGGCGTTGGGGAATGACCTTCTTGCAGGGCTGATCCGCGTGTCGGGGCCTCCTTGTGCGAGCCCGGAAGGAGCTGATGCTTTGGCATCTTTGGTGCGGCGTCTGGCGCCACAGGGTCCGGCCAGCGCGGTCGTCCTACCAGGCGGTGCGCGCGATGCCGTACATCTACCCGGAGGTCTGGTTGTCCTGAGTCGGGAGGCCGTCGAAGATCACGAGACTTCGGCGGTTGTTGCCGGGTATTTGCTGGCAGAGGCGGAGCGTGCCGCTGGAACCGATCCGCTACTGCATTTGCTGGACTATGCGGGTCTGCGCGCGACGGCGCGGCTGGCAACCACCGGAAAGCTTCCCGGGGAGGCACTGGAGGGCT
>CAWUIX010000072.1:0-7954 GCA_963922395.1 uncultured Rhodobacterales bacterium
GCAGCATACCCTCGAACCCGTCAAATTGGTCCAGTCGCACCTCAGTGATATCGAGTTTTATTGCAATTTCATCGACGAAAACGGGGCCATCCCGCCGGCCCACCAGCTGGTGGATAGTCCGCGCAAGAATGACAGGGTGGTGGATGTCGGCCAGATCTATGCGGTCCAAACGCACGAGGTCAGTCGCCACCCGCCGGCGATTGCTGCATATTCTTGATCATCTGCTCGACAATTTGCCTGTCCCGGTCTGATAGCGCATTCAGCCCGCGGTGGATGCGTTCGATCTGCAGGTCGCTTTTATTGGGTTCCGCAGCCTGTCCTGTCAGCACATCGATGCTGACGCCGTAGTGGGCGGCCAACTTTCCGACCAGTTCAAAGGATGGGTTCTTACTGCGCCCCTTTTCCAGCTCCCAGACGTGGGCTTTGGAAACACCGACCTTTTCAGCGACCTGCTGCAAAGATTCCCCACTCTTCTGGCGCAGGCTGAACAGCTTCTCCCCGATATCCATGAAACCTCTCGTCCGACTTATCGAACGGCAATGTGCGCCTGAAGTTGACGCAAGTCAACTCGTAAGATAAATCTAACGACAAGGGCAGGTGGAGCGATTCTCCCTGCGAGCAGCAAGGGAACCAAAGGTGGCCAATAAGGGCATTGAGAAGATCACGATCCGCGATCTCCGACCCTGGGCGCGCAATGCGCGGACCCATTCGAAGAAGCAGCTGCGGCAGATTGCCGACAGCATTGAACAGTTCGGGTTTACAAACCCGGTGCTAATCGATGAGCGCGGCACGATCCTTGCCGGACACGGGCGCGTTGAGGCGGCGAAGTTGCTGGGTATGACCGACGTGCCGTGTTTGCTGCTGGACCATATGAGTGCTGCGGAAAAGCGCGCCTATGTGCTTGCGGACAACAAGCTCGCCCTAAACGCAGGCTGGGACGACGACCTGCTGGTGTCGGAACTCGGGGCGCTAATGTCAGAAGACCTAGACTTTGAAATTGGACTAACTGGCTTCTCGATTCCTGAGATTGACAATCTGATGGACGCTGTCGCTCCGGGGGAGGACGGCGATCCTGCCGATGAAGCAGCACCCGATGAAGCGCCCGCCCGTGTGCGCCCGGGCGACATCTGGCAGCTCGGCCGGCACCGGTTGATCTGTGGTGACTCTTTAGTATCTGACACCATCGCATCGCTGATGGATGGCGAGACCGCCACGATGGTCTTTACCGATCCGCCCTACAACGTGCCAATTGACGGTCATGTCGGGAACTCGGGCAAGGTGCAGCATCGCGAGTTTGTCATGGCGTCGGGCGAGATGGGCGCATCAGAGTTCACGAGCTTCCTGAAGCGCGCAGTTCGCAACCTTGCGGATCACAGCGTGGATGGATCGATCCACTTCATCTGCATGGACTGGCGCCATATGGAGGAACTGCTGAGGGCGGGGCAGGGGGTCTATGACGAAGTCAAAAACCTGATCGTCTGGGTCAAAGACAATGGCGGCATGGGCACGTTTTATCGCTCACGGCATGAGTTGATCTTTGCCTTCAAAAAGGGGGACGCGCCGCATATCAACACATTCGAGCTGGGCCAGCACGGCCGCTACCGCACAATTGTCGGGGAATATAGAGGCGTCAACACCATGCGGGCGGGGCGGATGGAAGAGCGGGCTCTGCATCCGACGGTGAAACCGGTGCAGATGATCACAGACGCAATCCGGGATGTCTCAGGTCGGGGCGATATTGTACTGGACGTCTTCGGCGGATCTGGCTCAACCTTGATCGCAGCGGAAAAGACCGGGCGTCGTGCCTGTCTATGCGAGTATGATCCAATCTACTGTGATCGCATCATCGCCCGCTGGGAGGCTTATGCCAAAGATGAGGCTGAACAGGTTTATTGTGGGTGGACGCCGCCTGCGGATGTGAAGGCATTGGCGGTCGCGGAATGAGCGGTGACAAGAACAAGCGCGCGCTCGTCGCCAACCCAGGCTACGATGTGGGCTATGGCAGGCCTCCGCCCGCCAGTCGATTCAAGCCGGGCCAGTCCGGCAATCCAAAAGGTCGCTCCAAGGGATCAAAGAACAGAAAACCGAATCTAAACGAAGAGCGTCTCAAAGACATTGTTCTTGAAGAGGCGTACCGGGAAATCTCGGTGCGCGACGGCCATCGCAATGTAACCCTGCCTATGGCCCAGGCGATCATACGCGCACTTTCGGTCAACGCAGCGAGGGGGGATCATAGGTCCCAACGTCTTTTTGCCGAGATGCTCGCGTCGACCGAGCGTCAGAACAAAGAGCTGGCAGATGCCTGGCTGCAAACCGCCATCGATTACAAAGTCGAATGGGACCGAGAGCTGGAACGCCGCAACGCCCTTGGGATAACCCATCTGCCCGACCCTGTTCCTCATCCCGACCACGTCAAAATCGATATGGACACTGGCCAAGCCAGAGTCGTTGGACCGATGACGAAAGAGGAGAAGGCTGAACTGGATTGGCTTGTGGCGCGGTGCGACGAGTTCCGGGACGAGATTAATGATTTGCGGCAGGATCTTGAAACCGAAGAAGACGCGGGTATCCGCGAACTCATGCTGGAGGACATACGTCGCGACGAGGAGATCTTGGCAAAGCTTGATTTGGCCTTGAAGGTCGTCAGGCTCTAACGGCATCCAAACCGGCATAATCAAGTCATCGTGCGCCGACATGGTGGCGCGTGTTGACCGGTATCGGGGCAAAAGCTGCCATACGTCAAAGTTTGGCTTATGACCGCTCCGAGCCCGAAGCGGACTGGTCGACACGAACTCATAGCATTCAAATATCTCTTGGCTGTCCCTCTTCATCGGGCGCCACAAACACAAAGTCTGCATTTGTAACCTTCTGGGATGCGTCCCCGAAGTGCGGTCTGGCCCAGACATCGACATGGATGCGCATCGAGGTTCTGCCGACGGCTTTCAGGCTCGCGTACGGATACAGGAGACTTATCTTGATCATCGGGCCGGCTCTCGCCTTAGACTACTTCCAGCCAAACTAGATGAACCGTGAAGCTAACGTCAAAGAAGCAGATTTCTGGCTTGTCCGCACAGCGGACGCTCCAGAGCGCCTTAGACGGCCGACATCGGACCATCTGAACCGGACGAGCTACGTAACCGATTTTGATGGGTCGCGTTTTACGGAACGAGGACGGCCGCGCCCTGCAATCTTCCTGATTTGAGGTCTTCGAGCGCCTCATTGGCCTGCTCTAGTTGATAGGGCACGACTTGCGTCTTCACTTTGGCTTCAGCAGCGAGCGGAAAGAACTCTTCCCCGTCAGCGCGCGTGAGATTGGCGACGGACAGAATGGACCTCTCCTCCCACAGATCCGCATAGGGAAAACTCGGAATATCACTCATATGGATGCCGCCGCAGACGACCCGCCCACCTTTCCGGACAGACTTGAGAGCAATTGGAACAAGAGCACCAACAGGGGCAAAGATGATTGCCCCGTCCAGTTCCACGGGTGCGGTTTGAGACGATGATCCGGCCCACACGGCTCCGAGTTCTTCAGCAAAACCCTGGGCCACACTGTCCCCTTCGCGTGTGAAGGCATATACGTGGATGCCCTTATGGCACGCGATCTGGCAAAGAATGTGAGCTGCAGCTCCAAACCCATATATTCCAAGGGTCCGGACGTCTCCGCACATCTTGAAAGACCGAAACCCAATGAGACCCGCACAAAGGAGCGGCGCTAACGCGACCGCATCGGCATTCTCGTCAAGCGCAAAGACGAACCCGGCGTCCGCGACGCAGTACTCTGCATACCCCCCGTCGATGGTGTAGCCTGTGAATCCGGGCTCATCGCAAAGGTTCTCGCATCCCGCCTGACAATAGTGGCAGGATCCACAAGCGTGACCGAGCCACGGGACACCAACACGTTGGCCGAGTGAGCATTCCTGGATACCTGAACCGAGTTGCTCGACCCGTCCCACGATCTCATGGCCTGGCACCACAGGCTGCTTTGGCCGGGTCAAGTCTCCGTCGATCACATGGAGGTCTGTTCGACAGACCCCGCATGCTTCAACCCGTATCAGGACCTGATTTGGTCCCAGCAGGGGCATCGGCACTTCCCGCAACTGAAGCTTGGAAGATGCACCATCAAAAACCATTGCCCGCAAGATCGGCTCCTCCTCATGCGCATCTGAGCATTCTGGACCAAATTTGCCTTGAGCAAAGTCAATGCGGGAAGGGGAATGTTTGGGGGCCATGTCGCCCTCGGCCCATCACTCGGCTCGCCCGATCACCTGTCGCGAAAGATACAGAGCGGCTTTCCGCAGGGACGCGATCTCTTCGTAGTCCGACTCCGGGATGTTCACCCCAAGTCGCTCGTGTAGCGCCGCCACCAGGTTCAGCACATCCATCGAGTCCAGTTCGAGATCGTCCTGAATATGGTCGTCTTCGCTTACAGTTGCCGCGTCGATGTCGGGCGCGATCTTCGTCAATTCTTCCAAGAAAACAGCGCGATAGTCGCTCATAGGTGCTCCGGAGATTGCAAAAGTGTTTCATAGGCTGCGATGTAGCGGGCCACCTGGCGCCCATCGGCAACGCGGTGATCAGCCGAGACGGTCAGCGTAACAACTGTGCGCGGTATCACTGCACCGTCCACGACCCAGGGACGCGTTTGCGGCGCGCCAAGGCCCACGAGGGCGACTTGAGGCGGGAAGATCACGCCGGTCATCGCCTCTGGCCCTTTCTCCCCAAGCGCGGACACAGTCAGCGTGCCCTCGGTCATCTCAGAGCTTCGGAGCCGTCCGGCACGCGCGCGGCTGACGAGATCGCGCATGCCCTCCATGGTTTCGTCGAGGGTCATCGAAGGTGCGTCCATCAGCGCAGGCGCAACCAGCCCACCACCCCTGAGAGCGATCGCGACGCCTGGATTCACCTTATCGGCAGACTTGAAGCCATCCTCCAGAAAATGCCCGTTCATCTCATTGACCTTCGCCGCTGCCAGAGCCGCAGCACGGACAAATAGAGCCCCCATAAGAACGCGATCAGACGGCGCGGCGCCCTCGTTGCGCCGTGCAAGCCAGTCCTCGGCGTGCTGAATGTCGACCGTATGGGTCAGATAGACATGCGGAATAGTCTGCTTTGACCGGGTCATTGCGGCGGCGATGGCCTTTCGCATCTCCTCCATCGGCGATGCCTTTGAAGCTTCCTTTCGGGCCGGAGCTGACGGGCCTTCCACATCTGCAAGCACGATCGCACCGCCTGGTCCGGTTCCTGTGATTGTCGCGAGATCGAGACCAAGTTCATGTGCCCGCTTCCGCGCCGCTGGCGACGCTGCCGGCGTGTCACCCGGCGCCTGCGGCCTATCCGGCATTGGGGAAGCAGCGGGTGCGTCCACGCTGGGTGGCATTTTCTCGATGCGCGCTGGTGCAGACTTCGTTGGAGTTGCATCCGGCGGCGGGGCCTCACCATTGGCCAGAATGAGCGCCAAAGGCGCACCGACCGGGAGTTCCTTCCCGATCTCGGCATCCAGACGGTGTATCGTTCCCTCTTCGAAGATCTCGATCTCGATCGCGCCCTTCTGCGTTTCGACCACGGCCACGACATCTCCGCGGTGGACGGTGTCGCCCGGGCCAACAAGCCACTCGACCAGCGTCCCGGCTTCCATGTCCGCGCCAAGAGAGGGCATCACAAAGACACCCATCTCAGCGCCCGACGACCGACATGGCGGCGGCAACAATCTTGGGCGGCTGCGGGATGGCCGCCTGCTCAAGATGCTGCGGGTAGGGGATCGGTACTTCTTCGGAACAGACGCGTGCGACGGGTCCGTCGAGCGACCAAAAGCCCTGTTCCATGATCCGTGCCATGATCTCAGCCGAGATCGATCCAGTGCACCAGCCCTCGTCCACGATCACCGCACGGCGGGTCTTGGCAAGGGAGGTTAGGATCGTTTCATCGTCAAGCGGGCGCAAGCTGCGAAGGTCGATGACTTCTGCCGAGATGCCTTTCCTGGATAGCTCCTCTGCCGCCTCCAGAGTCTTGAAGAGCGATCCGCCATAAGTGATCAGACTGACGTCAGTGCCTTCACGCCGAACAGCGGCCTTCGCGATGTCGACGGGGCGCGCGACCACATCGATCTGCCTGGTCATGTTATAGAGCATGACGTTTTCGAAGATTAGTACCGGGTCAGGATCCTGAAGCGCCGTCCAGAGCATACCCCTTGCATCGTCGACCGTCGCCGGCGTCAGAACCTTCAGTCCCGGGATATGCGCGTACCAACCTTCCAGACTGTGCGAATGCTGCGCGGCAAGCTGTTTGCCCGCACCGGTGGCCATTCGGATTACCAGCGGCACGCCGAACTGGCCGCCAGACATATGCCGTACCGTGGCGGCAGTGTTCATGATCTGATCAAGCGCCAGAAGGCTGAAGTTCACCGTCATCAATTCGACGATGGGTCGCATTCCGTTTGCGGCCGCGCCGATTCCGGCGCCGGTGAACCCTGATTCCGACAGGGGCGTGTCGCGAATTCTGTCCTCGCCGAATTCATCCATCAGTCCCTTGGAAACGGCATAGCAGCCGCCATAAGCGCCCACATCTTCGCCCATCAGGAATACCCGTTCATCGCGGATCATCGCATCGCGGATTCCCTGCTTAACGGCCTCGCGGTAAGTGATCTCGATGATCTTGCCCGAAGGCGCGGCCGGTACAGGCTGCGGAACAGGTTCGCCCAGCACATGCTTTGCAAGGTCCCCGATCGGCTCCCACGTTCCGGTTTCCGAGAAGGTCACGGCCGCGTCGATCTGTTCTGCAATTCGGGCTTCGATTGTATCGACCTCATCGGTATGGATCAGGCCGTTTTCCAGAAGCCATGATTGAAACCGAACGATTGGCCCTTTCTCGCGCCATCGCTCGACTTCGGCCTTATCGCGATAAAGCTG
Organism: uncultured Rhodobacterales bacterium; assembly: GCA_963922395.1. Lineage (GTDB taxonomy): Bacteria > Pseudomonadota > Alphaproteobacteria > Rhodobacterales > Rhodobacteraceae > Ovoidimarina. The sequence continues at coordinate 6,909 of CAWUIX010000072.1, forward strand.
AGCGTCGAACATAGAGTGCGCCCGGAACCGGTAAGTCTTGCATTCAAGAAAGACAGGGACCTGGTCCTCGCGGATTGTGCGGACAGCCTTTCGCGCTGCCGCCTCGACCGCGACGACATCCATCCCGTCCACCTGATGCGCTTCGATACCGTAGGACGCTGCCTTTTCGTGGATGTCAGTCTCGGCCTCGGTCCGCTCGATCGCCGACCCCATGGCGTAGCCGTTGTTCTCGCAAACGAATAGCACGGGAAGGTTCCAAAGCTGCGCGAGGTTCAGTGTTTCGTGAAACTCGCCTTCGGCCACAGCGCCTTCTCCGAAGAAGCACGCCGTCACATGGTCCTCACCTCGCATCCGGTCGGCAAGCGCCAGGCCCCCGGCCAACGGGAGGCCACCGCCCACAATTGCATTACCGCCGTAGAAGTTCGTTTCGGCATCGAACAAATGCATCGATCCGCCGCGACCGCCGGAGCATCCTTCGGCCTTGCCGTACATCTCGGCCAGAACGGTATCCATCGACACGCCTCGAACCAATGCGTGCCCATGCTCGCGATAGGTTGCGACTATCTTGTCGCCCTTCTCCAGAACCGGGATGATCCCTGCCGCAATCGCCTCTTCGCCATCATAGAGATGCAGGAAACCGCGGATCTTTTCTTGTGTGTAAAGCTCGGCGCATTTGTCTTCGAAGCGCCGGATGCGGATCATGTGCTCGAGCAACGCCAGCACGTGCTTGCGGTCAAGCTTCGGTTTGTCGATCACGGTCATGTCTCGTCAGTCTCCAGCGTTGAAATATCTCCTTCTGGCAGGCCCAACTCACGTGCCTTTAGAAGGCGGCGCATGATCTTGCCGGACCTCGTCTTGGGCAGCGAATTGCGGAAGAGGATCTCTCTTGGCGCTACCGCCGGGCCGAGCCTCTTGCGCGCGTGGCCGCGGATCGCGCGTTCCAGTTCTTCGGACCATTCGAAATCCGGGTTCAGCGTGACATAGGCCTTCACCACCTCGCCGGCCGTCTCGTTCGGAACGCCGATGACGCCAGCTTCTGCGACCGC
>CAWUIX010000073.1:0-7946 GCA_963922395.1 uncultured Rhodobacterales bacterium
GCGACAAAGCTTGCAGACCGCGATTGGCTGGTAGCCCAGGTGATGGAGTGTTCGGTTAATTGTGAACTGCTCCCCGGCCTTCTTCAGAGTGCCGCGGCACGGGTCGGGAGGCAAAACTGCTCTGAGCACGATGCAGGCCCCACCTTCCTCGAGCTCGTGCACCGCATTGATCATCTTGGTGACGGGCTCTCGGTAACCATAGATCTCGCAAGGCTTGGCGACGGGGCATCAGAACAGGACGTGCTGGTCACCTTCGAGATCGCCGTCGATGCGCATCAGAAAGGCCGCGCGCATCCGATTGTTCTCACTGCGGCGGGTGCCCCCCGACGAGACCCGGACCTCATCGCACTGATTGCAGATGCACGGAGGTGGCGCAGCGCGCTGCTCTCTGGCTCAGGGAAAACCATCGCCGAGATCACCAAGCGCGAAGGCCTGCGCAAAGGTGCGGTCAGCCGCGTGTTGCAACTGGCCTGGCTCGCACCGGACATCTCCACAGCCATTTTTGAGGGCCGACAGCCGAAAGATCTCACCGCAACGCGCCTGCGGTCTCTGACGTCTCTCCCTCTTTCCTGGGAAGAGCAGCGCAGAATCCTCGGATTCATGCGCAGCTAGGCGCGCCGATCCTATCTCAAGACCTCATTAACAAGCAGTCGACAGAGCACTCTTGCGGAAATGGGGCATTTGCGAGCGGAAATCGGTTCACAGAGCCCAGACATGCTCGCTGGATATCCGTTAAGCCACAGAAATCTAGCCACAAGTTCGGCTGGCAAGACCTCGCCCAGTTTGAGGGAGACTTGGTGGTGGGCGACCTAGGAATCGAACCTAGCATGCGTCTCCGCGAGGGAGTTACAGTCCCCTGCCACACCTTGCGGCCTGTCGCCCACGACGGCGCTTGTTAGACGGGGCCTTGGGAACCGTCAACACTGAATTCCGATCGATCATGCCCGCCTTCCGAAAGGGTATCGGTTTGCGGTTGCACCGGTGGCGGGCGGGGCGCACTCTGCGCTGCGCGGAGGAAGGGCATGAAGAAACCTCAATGGGTCATCGAGAAAGAGCGGCGGAAACGCTCGGAGGCGTCAGAAACGCTCTGGCTTTTTGGGCTCCATGCGGTGCGCGATGCTCTCTTGAACCCGAACCGGACGAAGCATCGGCTTGTGCTGACGCGGAATGCAGCGGACAGGCTTGGGGACGCGGTGTCTGAGGGAGGTTTAGAGCCCGAAATCGCCGATCCGCGCGCCTTCCCGGTCCCGCTCGACCCCGGAAGCGTCCACCAGGGAGCGGCCATCGAGGTCACAGCCTTGCGTTGGGGACCGCTTCCCGAGGCAGTCCTGAGCGGCCAGGGGACACCGCGCGTCATTTGCCTCGACCGGGTCACCGACCCGCACAACGTGGGCGCCATTCTAAGATCTGCGGAAGTGTTCGGGGCAGGGGCCGTGATCGCGCCCGCCCGCCATTCCGCTCCCGAGACAGGTGCGCTGGCCAAGACGGCTTCGGGCGCACTGGAGCGTCAGCCTTATCTTCGCGTCACGAACCTTGCCCGCGCCATGGAGGAACTGCGCGATCTCGGTTTCGTTCTGATCGGACTGGACGGTACGGGAACCGATACGCTGGAGGCGGCGCTGGGCGAGATCGGGACCCGACCGGTCGCCCTTATCCTGGGCGCCGAGGGGCCGGGGCTGCGCGAAAAGACTAAGGACACCTGCGACCGGCTTGTCCGGATTGATCCTGCGGGCGCATTTGGGTCGCTCAACGTCTCAAATGCCGCCGCCGTCGCCCTATATGCCACCAAGAGGCATTTGGACGGCGAGAACGGATGACACCAAAAATTGCGACCTGCTGTTATTGCGGGACCCGGGCGGCGCTCGTTCTGACCGGAACGACACGCCACGAACTGGCCTGCAGCGCCTGTGGCGCACCGCTCCACAACATGAAGATGCTGAAGGCCGAGCGCGATGCTACGGCGCCGTCACGGAAACAAGCGCGCGGTCGTCCATCGGCGGAGCCGACCCACCGCCCCACGAAATCCAAACGGAAGAAAAAGAAGAAGTCGAAGACCAAGTGGCTGATGGGCGAGGCCTGGGATCTGCTTGAAGATATCTTCGACTGAAACATTTCTCGCGAATGCCGGGGCCGTGTTCACGACCGCGCGGGGTGGGGTTTTCGGGGCCACAGAGCCACGCCATCTTCGAGAAAACGCGACACACGCTATCGAGGATAGAGATATGCAAACGACCCGCCGTCAGTTCCTGACCCTGTCCGCCGCTGCGCTGCCCACCCTCATGATCGCACGCGCGGCACACGCGGCCGAGTCTGCCGTCTATGCCGAAGGCGGGATCGCCATCGATGGGACCGATCCGATCAGCTATTTCGACGAAGGTCGCCCGGTGGCTGGCTCCTCGGACATCACGCATGAGTGGAACGGGGCGACCTGGCGCTTTGCGACTGTAGAGAATCGGGACAGATTTGCGTCGGATCCTGAAGCCTTCGCCCCACAATTCGGCGGATATTGCGCGTGGGCCGTGTCCCGCGGGTATACCGCCTCCACCGTTCCGGAAGCCTGGACCATCCACGACGGCAAGCTCTACCTCAACTTTTCAAAGCGTATCCAACGCCGCTGGGAGCGCGATATCCCCGGAAACGTGGCGAAAGGCGTCGCGAATTGGCCGGCCGTGCTCGATTCTTGAGCGGGCGTTCATACTCTGTTCACTTTTTCGAAAGATGGTCTTCTCTAACCGGAATCTGTGCTTAAATTACATCATGTGAGCACGCGATCGGAACTCGCGTGTTCGATTACACTGTCCCTCGTTCCGTGACTGTGCGCCCGAGCTTCGTCTCGGGCGCATTTTTCTTTAGCGGCCGCGAGAGAATCTCAGCGTCCGGCCTTCTCATCAATCCCGGACGTGCCAGTGCGCCGTTCCAGCTCCTCCAGGACGGCCTCCAGAGGCACGTCCCGCGACGCCAGCATCACCAGAAGGTGGTAGACCACATCGGCGGCCTCGGATGTCAGCCGCTCACGATCTCCCTTGACCGCCTCGATGATCGCCTCAACTGCTTCCTCGCCAAACTTCTCGGCAACCTTCTCCGGCCCCTTCGCCAAAAGCTTCGCCGTCCACGAACTCTCGGGATCGGCGCCTTTTCGTGCCTCAATCACGGCGGCCAGCCGTTCCAGTGTGCTCATATCGGCCTCACAGGTATTCCCGCAGCGGCCATATGCGCCTTGGCCTCCGCGATCGTGTAATCACCGAAGTGGAAAATCGAGGCGGCCAGAACGGCGGAGGCGCCGCCTTCCGTCACACCCTCAACCAGATGATCCAGCGTTCCAACCCCGCCCGAGGCAATGACCGGGACTCCAACAGCATCCGAAATGGCGCGCGTGAGCGGCAGGTTGAACCCCGCCCGCGTCCCGTCCCGGTCCATTGACGTCAAAAGGATCTCCCCTGCACCTTTCTCGGCGACAGTCTCCGCAAATTCGACCGCGTCGATGCCCGTCGGTTTCCGACCGCCGTGGGTAAAGATCTCCCACCGCCCGGGCTCGACCGTCTTGGCGTCGATCGCCACAACGATGCATTGCGAGCCGAACCTGTCGGCGGCGCGCGCCACCACATCGGGGTCGGCAACAGCCGCCGAGTTGAAGCTGACCTTGTCCGCCCCCGCCAAAAGAAGGGCGCGCACATCCTCCACCGTCCGGACCCCGCCGCCGATGGTCAGGGGCATAAAGCATTGCTCCGCCGTCCGCGTGGCCAGGTCATACATCGTGCCCCGGTTCTCATGCGTGGCATTGATGTCAAGAAAGCAAAGCTCGTCCGCCCCGGCTGCGTCATAGGCCTGCGCCTGTTCCACCGGGTCGCCAGCGTCCACCAGATCGACGAAATTCACGCCTTTGACCACACGGCCATCGGCCACGTCGAGACAGGGGATGATGCGGATCTTCAGCATGGGCGCGGTCTACGCCAATCGGCGGCAGATGGACAAGGGCGGATCAAGACCGCGTGAGGCCCCCTGCCGGAGTGGAGATGTAGGCCTACCATTGCCGACAACCCAACTGCGCCCCTCAAGGAGACACCCCATGCTTCGCAAGATGACCCTGATCGCCACTCTGGCCGCCAGCCCCGCCTTCGCGTCCGACGATATCCTGCGTGTCGCGGCCGAAGGGGACGTCTCCGCTGTCATGGACCGGCTGGAGACCGCTGTGACCGGCGCCGGGGCGACGGTGTTTGCCCGCGTCGACCACGGGCAGGGCGCGGCAAGCGTGGAGATGGAGCTTGCCGATGCAGAGCTCCTGATCTTCGGCAACCCAAGACTGGGAACCCCTGCGATGCAGGCCGACATACACGCCGGGATCTTCCTGCCGCTACGCGTCCTCGTCTATGCCGACGCTGAGGGCCAGACCTGGCTCGCCTACGAAGCACCGCGAGAAATGTTGGGCGATCTGGCTATTCCCGCCGACGCCCCGTTTCTAGGGGTGATGGAGGGCGCGCTTCAAAACCTCACGGGCGCGGCGGCAGGCGGGTAGGGCGCCGGTCGCCCGGACCGTCCTAACGTAGCGAGACTTGTTAGTCTGACAGCAGCGCAAGCGCCTCTTTCAGATCAATCGCCCCATCATAAAGGGCCCGACCGGAAATCGCCCCGGCGATCACACCCGTGTCGCGCAGTCGGATCAGATCATCGAGCGACGACACGCCCCCGGAAGCAATCACCGGCACGTCGACGGCCTTCGCCAGAGCCTCGGTCGCTGACACGTTCGGCCCTGCCATGGCGCCGTCGCGGTCAATGTCGGTGTAGATAATCGCCGCAATCCCCGCGTCTTCAAAGGCGCGTGCAAGATCTGTGACCTGCATATCCGTCTCTTCCGCCCAGCCCCGGGTCGCGACCCGACCATTCCGGGCGTCGAGGCCCACAGCCACCTTGCCGGGAAACGCACGCGCCGCCTCACGGACGAGATCAGGGTTCTCCACCGCAACCGTGCCAAGAATGACCCGGGCCAAACCCTTCTCCAGCCACCGCTCAATCGTCGCCATATCCCGGATCCCGCCACCCAGTTGTGCGGGGGCCGAGATTGCGCCCAGGATCGCATCAACGGCGTCACCATTGACAGGTTGACCCGCGAACGCCCCGTTCAGGTCCACCAGATGGACCCACTCACACCCCGCATCCTGAAATGCCCGGGCCTGCGCCGCCGGGTCATCCGAGAACACCGTCGCTTCGGACATCTCTCCACGGAGGAGCCGGACGCACTGGCCGTCTTTGAGGTCAATCGCTGGGTACAGGATCATCTGCAGGCTCCGAACGCGGAATTGATATCAACGCCGGCGCCTTCTGCCCGCCTGGCGGGGGATTGTGAAGACCCAACGTCATAACGACCTCGAACCTTACGTCAGCCTTGCTCGTTTCTGGGCTAAGTCCCTTTTGTTCCCCCGGACCAATGGGAGGAGATGGAGATGAAAGGTTTAACGACGGGTATTGCGACGCTGTGCATTGCGGCCGGTATGGCCTCGGCGGAGCCAGTTCTTGGGGTGTGGCAAACGCAGCCGGACGACAACGGCAACTTCGGTCATGTAGAGATTGCGCCTTGCGGCGCGGTGATCTGTGGTGTGATCCGAAGCGCCTTCGACAGTTCGGGTGCTGCGCGGGAAAGCAACAATATCGGCAAACAGATGCTCTGGGACATGGAGGCGCGCGGTGACGGCGCGTACGCCGGTGGTAAAATCTGGGCGCCGGATCGGGACAAGGTCTATCGATCCAAGATGACGCTCAGCGGGAACCGCCTGAAGGTGTCAGGTTGTGTGGGGCCGATCTGCCGAGGCCAAACTTGGACACGTGTCAGGTGAGGCGAATATCTGCGTAGGCAAACCTATCGCGGATGACCGTTTCGTGCACCGTCAGAGGAAGCCGGGCGGCAAAGCCAGGCATATAGGCCACACAGGTGTGGAACTCGCCGTTCTCGCCGCAAGGGTCCACACCGTCAGGGAGGTCCGCCAGGAAGCTCTCATCAAACCGGCGCCCGGCAAAAGCCGCGTCGAGCTGTGCCAGATCGACTGAGGCCACATAAGTCTCAAGTCCGGAGGCGAGCATATCCCTGGCCAGCTGATCAGTCGGGCGACCCCACAAGGGAAAGAGCGGCGTGACCTCGATCTCCCGAAGATTTGCCTCGCGGTAGGCACGGATATCTTCCAGAAACAGATCCCCAAAGACGACATGGCGCATCCCGTCTTCGATGACGCGATTCATCGCTTCGGCCATCCGCGCCTCATAGATCTCATTGGGGCAAGGGAAGGGCAGGGGGATCTCAATCAAAGGCAGGTCCAGCGCCTCCGCCTGCGCGCGGACAATCTCGATCGGGGTGCCGTGGATCGACACCCGCTCAAAGACCTCGTTCACCGTTGTCATCAGGGCACGAATGTCGGCCAGCCCCTCGTGCCGGGCGACATGCAGGGCAAAGGCGCTGTCCTTGCCGCTGGACCAGGACATGACGGCGGGCGGGGCTAGGGCGCCCATTTCAGGAAGTTCGCGATAAGACGCAGACCGGGGGCCTGGCTCTTCTCCGGATGAAACTGCGTCCCAACCGTGTTACCAGCTGCGACGATCGCCGTGATGTCACCGCCGTATTCTGCATGAGCGAGGCGTTCCGCCGACGTCGCCACATCCATTTGATAAGAATGCACAAAATACGCGTGATCGCCGGTCTCAAGACCCTCCAGAACCGGATGGTCCCCGGTTAGGATCAGATCATTCCACCCCATATGCGGAACCTTGAGGCCCGGGTCCTCTGGCGCAATCCGCACAACCTCTCCGTCGATCCAGCCAAGGCCAGGGGTCTCTTCGTACTCGTGACCCACCCGCGCCATAAGCTGCATGCCAACGCAGATCCCAAGGAACGGACGGCCCCGCTCGGTCACCGCCTCCACCATCGCGTCGTACAAACCGGACCGCCCGGTCAGGGCCGCGTGGCACGCCGGAAACGCCCCGTCGCCGGGCAACACGATCCGGTCGGCCCGGGCAACATCCTCGGCCCGGTCGGTGACGATCACCTCGCCTGCGTCCACTTCCCGCGCCATCCGCTGAAACGCCTTTTCAGCGGAGTGCAGGTTGCCGCTTTCGTAGTCGATCAGGACCGTGAGCATGGGTCTCAGAGCGTGCCTTTGGTCGAAGGCACCGCATCGGCCCGGCGTGGATCGGTCTCCACCGCCTCCCGCAGGGCCCGCGCCACCGCCTTAAACGCCGCCTCGGCGACGTGGTGGGCATTGATCCCATGCACCTGATCGACATGGAGAGTGATCCCGCCATGGGTCGAAAGCGCCTGAAAGAACTCGCGCACAAGCTCTGTATCAAAGGTGCCGATCTTGGTCGCAGAAAACGCTACGTTCCAAACTAGAAACGGACGCCCCGACAGATCGAGCGCGGCCCGCACCTGCGCATCGTCCATAGGCAGGGTACAGGCGCCATAGCGCCGAATGCCGGTCTTGTCGCCAAGCGCCTCGGTCAATGCCTGGCCCAGGGCGATCCCCGTATCCTCAACCGTGTGGTGGTCATCGATATGCAGATCGCCATCCGCCCGCACGGTCATATCAATCAGCGCGTGCCGCGCCAGTTGATCCAGCATGTGATCAAAAAAGGCGACGCCCGTCTGATTGTCATAGGCGCCGGTGCCGTCGAGATTGATCTCAACGGTGATTTTCGTCTCGGCCGTGGTGCGGGCGACGCTCGCGCTGCGCATGTCTTTCGTCTCCGGATCGGTTGACCGGGCCTCTATAGGGGCGGCAGCGGGCCGAGGGAAGGGGAGCGGCAAACGAGCGCGCGTAGGTGTCGCGGAAGGATGACGCAGCGAACCACAATCAGGTCCGGCGAAGCAATGGACGCTGATGCGCCACTTCACCCGTCTTGTCTTGAGAAATTTGGAGCGGGCGATGAGATTCGAACTCACGACCCTTACCTTGGCAAGGTAATGC
>CAWUIX010000074.1:0-7913 GCA_963922395.1 uncultured Rhodobacterales bacterium
ATGGCGGGACAGCTCACTTCGCCGCGCTCGGCACCACATCCGGCGAGCGAGGCTACTTCATCGCAGCCCCCGTGCTCGAAGACACACGGATCGTGGGCGTACTGGCAGTCAAGTTCACCGTGGAATCTTTCGAAGAGGCCTGGCGCGGCGGCTCAAGCGATATTGTCGTCTCCGACCTGCACGACGTCATCTTTATGTCGAGCCGCGAGGACTGGCATTTCCGGCACCTCACCCCCCTCTCCGATGAAGGTCGGGACTGGATCACCAGAACACGCCAATACCCGCTGGACCGCCTCGCCCCGCTCGACGTGGCCCGCGCCTCCGACAAAGCCGGCCACGATCTTCTCACGATGACAAGTCCCGGCGGATCAACCGAATACCTCGTCCAGAGCACCCGTATCTCAGAGCCCGGCTGGACCGTCTCCATCCTGACGCCCACCGCGATCGCATGGCGTCAGACTCTTTCCGTCCTCGCGGTCGGCACAGGGTTAATTGTACTGGCCGGGCTCGTAACGGCCATCATTCTTCAACGTCGCGCGCAACTTCGCGAACGCCTCAGCGCGCAAGCCGAGGCAAGATCCCTCGCCGAGGTCGAGGTGCAGAAACGCACCTCGGAACTCAATGCCGCAAACGCCCTCCTCCGAACCGAAGTCGAGGAACGCAAATCCGCGGAACTCCAGCTTCGCAAAACCCAGGCCGACCTCGTACAGGCTGGGAAACTAGCCGCACTCGGCCAGATGTCCGCCGCGCTCAGCCACGAAATCAACCAACCCCTGACCGCCGTGAAATCCTACTCCGACAACGCGATCTCTTTCCTCGATCGCGGCGAACGGGATGAGGCGCGCGGCAATCTCGGTCGCATCTCCGAGATGGCCGACCGCATGACTACAATCTCGCGACATCTGCGGAACTTCGCCCGGCGACCGCAGGAGAAGCTCGGGCCAACACCCCTTCTGTCAGTGATCGACGATGCAATCGCGCTCATGTCCACCCGTCTCCGATCCTCAAATGCGGACCTGATCTTCGCTCGACCAGAGCATGAACTCTTTGTTCGTGGTGGGTCGGTGCGGCTCCAGCAGGTGGTTGTGAATCTTATCTCAAATGCGCTGGACGCGGTCAGGGAAACGGAAGCGCCTAAGATCGAGATTTCGATCAACACAAATGCCGACGCCACCACGGTCGTAGTCCACGACAACGGCCCAGGCATCGAAGAAGAAACCCTCGCCTCAATCTTCGACCCCTTCTACTCGACCAAAACAAGCGGTGCCGGTTTGGGCCTCGGCCTCTCTATTTCCTATAACATTATCAAGGATTTCGACGGCACATTGTCCGCACGCAATCATCCCGATGGCGGTGCTGAGTTCACAATTTCGCTCAAGCCCTCCGAGGCCCCGGATCAGGTCGCGGCACAATGATCCTCTTTGTCGATGACGAAGAACACCTGAGGCTCGCAGCAGAGCAGTCTCTGGCCCTCGCGGATCTTCCGGCAACGGCCTTCGCGGACCCCAGCGCAGCTTTGGCCAAGATCGAACGTCATCTCGATGCGGTTCTCGTGACCGACATCCGGATGCCCGGGATCGATGGCCTCACCTTGATGTCAAAGGTTCTGGAAATCGACCCGGAATTCCCCGTCATCTTGGTCACCGGCCACGGAGACGTGGACCTGGCCGTGCAATCCATGCGCGACGGCGCCTACGACTTTCTCGAAAAACCCTATGCCCCGGCACGCCTCGTCGAAACCTGCCGCCGGGCGCTGGATAAACGACGCCTCACTCTCGAAAACCGCGCACTTCGCCGCGAGGTCGGCGGACGGGACGTTGTCGAGGCACGTTTGATCGGACGCAGCCCGGTGATGATCGCCCTCCGAAAATCCTTGCGCGCCGTGGCAGAGACGGAAGCTGACGTCCTGATCGTCGGCGCAACCGGGACCGGCAAGGAGGTCGCAGCAAGAGCCCTCCACCGAGTCAGTCCCCGCGCCGATCGTCCTTTCGTCGCCATCAACTGTGCGGCGCTTCCTGAAAACATGATCGAGACCGAACTCTTCGGACACGAGGCCGGCGCTTTCCCCGGGGCGACCCGCGCCCGCTACGGTCGCTTTGAACACGCCCGCGGCGGAACCGTCTTTCTGGACGAGATTGACAGCCTGCCTCTCCCACTCCAGGGCAAGCTCCTTCACGCCATTCAAGACCGCGCCATCACGCGCCTCGGCTCCAATGAAGCCGTCGACCTGGACATTCGTTTCATCGCCGCCTCCAAACGCGACCTCGTTGATGCGTCCGAAGACGGCTCATTCCGCAGCGACCTCGCCTACCGCCTCAACGTCGTCACCCTTCGCATGCCCGACCTTGCGGAACGGCGTGAAGACATCCCGCGCCTGTTCACCCATCTCGTGCATGAGGCGGCCGCACGCTACAAACTGCAAGCACCCGAGGTGCCCGGCGCAATTCTCTCAAACTTGACTGCCCGCGATTGGCCCGGAAACGTGCGCGAACTTCGAAACGCCGCCGATCGCTTTTCCCTTGGTCTCTCCTTAGACGAGCACGAACCAGACGCGCTTCAGGACGATCACGACAACCAATCACTGGCCGCGCAAGTCGCACAGCACGAACGCGCCCTGATCGCAGCCGCCCTCGAAGCAAACGCTGGCAGCCTCAAGGCAACCTACGAAACGCTCGGTCTGTCCCGAAAAGCGCTCTACGAAAAGATGCGGAAGTACGGCCTGACAAAGGATCTCAGCGAAGACAGCGCGTAGAAACGGGTCGCATTCGACCCGCCTGTTAGCGCCCACTGTTCCGATCCCGACCCATCGCGACAAAAGAAACGTGACGAGAGCAAAAAATCCTCTACTTGGCCCTTGTTACCCGCGGAACGAATGGCTCAATCGCACCATCGCCGCGAAGGGACGTGGCACGAAAGCCGGACGCACCCAATGCGCGTTCGGAGAGGAGGAAACATATGATCCGTACAACCTTTACCACGGCGGTTGCCGTGACGTTCACTGCTGGCGTCGCGGTCGCCGACGGCCATCTCGACAAGACCGGCTGGCCCGAAAGCTTCACGGTGGGCACGGCCAGCCAGGGCGGCACCTACTTCGCCTACGGCTCCGGCTGGGCAAACCTGGTCGCGGAAGAGCTTGGGCTTTCTGGCGGTGGCGAAGTCACCGGTGGCCCGATGCAGAACATGGCACTCGTCCACACCGGCGACGCTGCCTTCGGCATGACAACCATGGGTCCCGCAGCGGAATCGCTCGCAGGCACCAATCCAATCGCACCTGGTCTGCAAATGACCGGCGCTTGTGCGATATTCCCGATGTATCAGACGCCGTTCAGCGTGACGGCGCTGTCGTCGTCCGGCATCACCTCGATTGCCGACATTCCGGACGGCGCCAAGATTGGCTTCGGCCCTGCAGGCTCGACCTCGGACACCTACTTCCCGCGCATGATGGAGACGCTCGGCGTCAACTTCGAGCGTCGGAACGGCGGCTGGACCGACCTCGGTGGTCAGCTTCAGGACGGCCTTCTGGACGTCATCGCGTTCGCCGCTGGTGTACCGGTCCCCGCTGTCTCGCAGCTTGAAGTGCAGACTGATGTGAACATCATCGAGTTCACGGCAGACGAGCAGTCGACGATCCTCGAAACTTTCCCGGTTTCCCAGTTCGACATCGCTGCCGATACCTACACGACGCTCGAAGCAGACGCGCGCTCGGTCTCCATGTGGAACTTCGCAATCGCGAACTGTGAGCTTCCGGCAAGCTTCGTCGAAGCCGTGGTGGACGTGGTCATGTCTGACAACGAGCGCATGGTCGGCATCCACAAGGCCGCACGCTCCACGCTGCCCGAGAACTGGGACAAGAACGGCGTGCTGATGTGGCACCCCGGCGCCGCCAAGTGGTTCAAAGAGAACGCAGGCGCCGACATTCCGGATGACATGATCCACGGAATGTAAGCTATCCTGAAAGGATCGGGGCTGCGCCTTGTGCGTGGCCCCAATCAACAGGGGGCCAGAGATGTTCACGAAATCAGAACTTGCGTTCGAGGCGCTCCCACTACCCGACCGCATCGACCTGCCGGACACCGAAAGCCTGATAGCCGCGGAGACGTTCCGGGATCGCATGAAGGCCCGACATTCCGTCCGTGATTTTGCGCCCACGCCTGTGGAACGCAATGTGATCGAAGCGGCCATCGCTACGGCAGGCAGCGCTCCATCGGGTGCAAATCACCAACCTTGGCATTTCGTCGCTGTGACGGACCCCAACACAAAGCACAAAATCCGCCTGGCCGCCGAAGAGGAAGAACACGCCTTCTACGCCGGCGGCGGTGGCGACGAATGGATCAAAGCACTCGAACCGCTCGGTACCGGCGTGGACAAACCGCATCTCGACATTGCCCCTTGGCTGATCGTCATCTTCGCCCAACGCTGGGGAGAGTTCGATGACGGCACCCGCTACAAGAACTACTACGTGCCCGAAAGCGTTGGCATCGCAACGGGGTTTCTGATCGCCGCCCTACACCATGCGGGACTCGTCACGCTCACCCACACACCGAACCCCATGAAATTCCTCAACGGTCTTTTGGGCCGCCCCGCATCTGAGAAGCCGGTTATGATCCTGGCGACAGGTCGGGCCGCAGCGGACGCGACCGTACCGAAAGCCGCCAAGATCAAAAAACCGCTGGATGAAATCCTGACGGTGGTTGGCTAACCCCAACCGAGAAAGGGACAGAACCGATGGCTGAACCACAAGCTGACACCGAAGATCGCGTCATCGCCGACGGCGTAGACGACGAACCCGTTGAATCAAATCGCCGCGTGTTCACCAGCGCCGGATACGTCTTCATCGCCGCGGTTTCGACCCTCTATGCCGCTTTCCACATGGCGGCCCTGAACGGGCTCTCCATCTCTGAATGGACCGGGATCGAAATCCCCTACCTGCCGACCTTCCCGATGGAGACCTGGAACTTCCGGATCGTCCACGTCGCAGGCGCCCTTGGTCTTGGCTTCCTCCTATTCTCAGGGCGCGGCTTCGCCAAGTCCGCGGATGGAGAGACCAAAACCCTCGACGTCATCGCATGGGTCCTCCTTCTACCTGCGCTTTACGCGCTTTGGACGGCCATTGGCTTCGCCGCAGAAATCGCAGGCGGCACCATGTGGAACGGTATCGACGAGACCATCAAAACCAACGAAACCTGGCACTACGGCGCGCCCCTCTGGGCGGCAACCGGCGGCGCAATCATCCTCTCTTGGTTCAACAAACGGGAACGGGGTGCCTTCACGGCTCCCGATATTGTGCTGGCCATCTGCGGCGTCGCGGTCGCGGCCTACCTGATCACCATCTATGGCACGATGATGCGGAACTCGACGGGCACGCCCTTCGCGCCCATCGGCATCTCCATGGCCGCTGTTGCAGGCGCGGCCCTCATTATGGAGCTCACCCGCCGCGTCGCCGGTCTGGCGCTTGTCATCATTGCAGGCGTTTTCCTGATTTACGTCTTCACAGGTCAGTACCTTCCGGGCTTCCTCAACACGCCCGAAATCGGCTGGCAGCGCTTCTTCAGCCAGGTCTACACGGACGCCGGCATCCTTGGCCCGACCACGGCGGTCTCCTCGACATACATCATCCTCTTCATCATCTTCGCCGCGTTCCTTCAGGCATCGAAAGTCGGCGACTACTTCGTCAACTTTGCCTTCGCCGCCGCAGGGCGTGCGAGGGGCGGCCCGGCCAAAGTGGCGATCTTCGCCTCCGGTCTTATGGGCATGATCAACGGCACCTCTGCCGGAAACGTGGTAGCCACCGGATCGCTCACGATCCCCCTGATGAAGAAAGTCGGCTATCACAAGAAAACCGCCGGTGCCGTCGAGGCCGCCGCCTCTACCGGCGGGCAAATCATGCCGCCCATCATGGGCGCCGGCGCCTTTATCATGGCCGAAATCACGGGCATCCCCTACACCGAGATCGCCATCGCCGCGATCATTCCGGCGGTCCTCTACTTCGTGTCGATCTACTTCATGGTCGACTTCGAAGCCGCCAAACTTGGTATGCGCGGCATGCGGGAAGACGAACTTCCAAAGCTCAACAAGATGCTGCGGCAAGTCTTTCTCTTCATCCCGATCATCATCCTGATCGCCGCGCTCTTCATGGGCTACTCAGTGATCCGGGCGGGTACGCTCGCGACGGTCGCCGCCGCTGTCGTCTCCTGGCTGACACCGTACCGCATGGGCCCATCCTCCATCGTAAAGGCTTTTGAACTCGCAGGCGTCATGTCAATCCAGATCATCGCCGTTTGTGCCTGCGCGGGCATCATCGTCGGCGTGATCTCCTTGACCGGCGTTGGTGCGCGCTTTTCAAACCTCCTCCTGGGTCTTGCCGAAGCCTCGCAGCTCTTGGCCCTCGTATTCGCCATGTGCATCGCGATCCTTCTCGGCATGGGCATGCCCACTACAGCGGCCTATGCCGTTGCGGCCTCCGTCGTGGCGCCCGGCCTCGTCGATCTCGGCATCCCACACCTGACGGCACACTTCTTCGTCTTCTACTTCGCTGTAGTCTCGGCCATCACACCGCCCGTGGCGCTGGCGAGTTACGCCGCCGCCGGGATATCCGGCGCCAACCCGATGGAGACCTCTGTCGCCAGCTTCAAAATCGGCATCGCTGCCTTCATTGTACCGTTCATGTTCTTCTACAACGGGGCACTTCTGATGGAAGGAACGTGGTTCGAGGTCGGACGCGCCGGACTAACAGCCGTCTTTGGCGTCTTCCTTCTCTCCTCCGGTGTTCAGGGCTGGTTCATGGGCGGGCGCTCGGCCTGGTTCATTCGGCTCGGCCTGCTCGTGGCAGCACTCTTCATGATCGAGGGCGGGCTCGTTAGCGATATCATCGGAATCGGCCTCACAGCGGCAATGGTCTTCGTCCAAAGGGTCTTCCACCCGGACGCGGACGCCCCGATCCCGCTGCGTGGCGCGGTCTAAGTGCACCGCCTCTCCCAAGACCCGACCGACCCGGCCTTCGTCCAGAACCCTTACCCGTTCTACGATGCAGCCCGGGCCGCGGGAGAGGTATTCTTCTGGGAAGAGTACGGGCTTCCGATGGCCACAAGCCACCGTGCTGTCTCTGCCCTTCTCAAGGATCGGCGACTGGGACGGCAACCCCTGACCCCGCCTCAGGTACCGCAACATCTTGTCCCTTTCTACCGCGTAGAAGACAACTCGATGCTGGAGCTTGAACCACCCCGGCACACGCGTCTCCGCACCCTCGTCTTACGCGCGTTCACTTCACGCCGAATTGCTGGGCTGTCCCCGGAAATCGAGGCTCTTGCAAACGACTTGACCGAAAAACTGCCCGACGACGCATTCGACCTCCTTCCGACCTTCGCAACGCGCCTCCCCGTTATCGTCATCGCACGCCTGCTCGGGGTCCCGGAAACCATGGCCGACCAGCTCTTGTTATGGTCCAACGCGATGGTCGGCATGTACCAGGCGCGCCGGACACCTCAGATGGAACGAGACGCCGCCCAAGCCGCGAAAGACTTCTTTGAATTCCTCGAAGGCTACGTTGCCGAGCGGCGCTCCCGCCCGGCTGATGATCTCATCACCCATCTGATCGCTGCCGAAGAGGATGGCGACAAGCTCACAACCGATGAAATGATCTCAACCTGCATCCTCCTTCTGAACGCAGGGCACGAGGCAACAGTCCATACGCTCGGAAACGGCGTCAAATCGCTCCTCGAAACGCAGACGAGTCCCCGAACTGACGCCCTCGAACAAACCGTCGAAGAAATCCTCCGCTACGACCCGCCGCTCCACCTTTTCACCCGGCATGTCTACGAAGATGTTGAAATCGCAGACATCTCCCTCAAACGCGGCGACGAAATCGGCTGCCTCCTCGGCGCCGATCCCCTTTACCGCAAGCAGACGCGCCACGA
>CAWUIX010000075.1:0-7843 GCA_963922395.1 uncultured Rhodobacterales bacterium
CGGATGACCGCTTTGTCCCGCATCCCGGTTGTTCACGCGGATCGCAGTGATAGATAGCTTCGAGCCCAAAGCGGACGTTTCACGAGGAGGGCCAAGTCACTGCCTTGAGCCTTCTTACGATTGTCTAAGCGGCTTTAGTCAAACCTGCAGCCAGATCGGCGGAATAGAGGGCGCAGTTCCGGTTATCGCTGCAGTGGCACAATCCTGCATACTTCCAAATCGAACATCCCGACCGCTCAACCCGGGCGCATAGTGCGCATACTTTCCAGAGTTGGTCATGACCGTCTTTGTTTTGGGAGGAAACAGAGGCTCGACAATGGAGCACCAGCATATGTCTGAGTGAAACTCAACACCCGCAGATTGAAGTCGATCGACCCATCCGGCCGCCTTGGCCTTTGCATGGACGTCGCGCCCAAGAGTTATGATTACGCGTACATCAGGATGTATCCGTGCTTCTTCCAAAAGCTCTGCAAAATAACGGGTCTCTTCCAAGGAAAAGTGCGGACTGCCCAACGCAATCAAATCGACCTTATCTGACCCTGAGTTGAGAGTTTGCCAAGCGGCCCTCAGATCCGTACTGGTTATCGTGGCGCTGGTAAAATCCTCCAGAGGCTCAAGATCGCTTTCAGGGGTCACATCCGCTATGTGTACAAGCGGTGCCGCAGACGTGGTTCCAAAAGCGGCGCAAAATGCGCGCAGATCGTCGCGGCTTGGTGCGGTTTGTTGCAGTCCTTCAAAGCGCGGTACCCGGTCCGGTGCCAAACAACCGGTGGCCCAACCAAGTAGCGGCCAGAACGCGTCATCAATGCCTCTAGGGAGCTCCACATCAATGAGCATGCCGGGCCGGCGGTTCTCATTGAGATACACGCCAGTCTCTGGTGCCCGGCCAGTCATGGCAATGAAGAGATCAAGATAGTCGGGGTGTTTTGCCGTCCGCGCTCCTAGAACACTATTGGCGAAGATCACGGCATTCGACTCTGACCAGCCAATGTCTTCTCCGAACTGCGGGACGTCCTCTGAGAGGTAAGGTGCACAGGTAAAGGTCGGTCGGGCGCCCATCGTGACGTAGCTGTCGGCAAGACGGCTCGCCGCCTGACCAAAACGCGGAGGGAGATCATGTCTTGTCCAATGCTCGCGATCCACGGAGATCGCGTTGATTGTTGTCGGGATCCTCACTCGAGCACCCATCTCGGC
This sequence comes from uncultured Rhodobacterales bacterium, assembly GCA_963922395.1. Classification (GTDB taxonomy): domain Bacteria; phylum Pseudomonadota; class Alphaproteobacteria; order Rhodobacterales; family Rhodobacteraceae; genus Ovoidimarina. The sequence goes on from CAWUIX010000075.1 coordinate 1,195, forward strand.
CATCGTCTCGGCAAAGATCAGATTAGCGTCATGTGCATAAATACAGCCGTCGATATGTCCGCGGCTTACGTCAAGCAGTCTGGTTGCCCCCTGAGCGGCAGCCATTGTGCACACCACGTCCATGGCCAAGGACACGGCCTCACCGTCTGAACCTTCGAGCATGGCTTTGTCAGCCGAAGTCAAAGACACATCCGCCCATGAATTTCTGTGGAGCGCGAAGGTTAAGGGGCCGGCGGAAATCTGGCCTTCCTCCAAGCGTGCGTACGGGGCATGACACAACGCCTCGTAGTCCGCAGCCGAAAGTCGAACAACGCCGATAGGTCGGTCAAACATTCGAGACGCGATGATCGCGCCCAGGGTCAGGACTTCCTCGTCCTCGCGAAAAACAAATGCCGCAGGTGCCTGCCCCTCGAGAGCCAGCTTCAGCAGAACACCGCTTCCAGAGCAGGACCCGCGGCTCGTAGGCATCAGGACGATTTTGTGCGCCAGTGAAACTCCGTTCAATTCATGATGCGCATCGATCACGCAGCCGGATTCGGGATCAACCCCACCCCAGAAACTCAGCCCCTCTTTGCAGACAACAACATCTGCTTCTGCCGTTGCCGGTACGATCAAGCGGGAGCCGCTACACCTCATTCAACCACCTTTGGCAACGGGCAGATACTTGAAGGCCCAGTCGTTGTAGCTTGTCTCGCCGCGGTACCAGACAACGCTCATTCCTGGCTCTTCGTCATGGTTCCAACGCGGACGAACGCCTTCGAGGTCGCTGGCCAGAACGAGACGCCGTCGTTTCTGACTGAGACGGATGCGATCGGCGAGGCCGTCACTGTCCCAGCGTTGCATGACAAGGGCATGCAGACGTTGCTCCGCCTCGGCATGCTCCGGCGCGCCAGCCAGATTTTGACGCTCCCTCGGATCACTCTCGACGTCAAAGAGGAGTGGCGGGTCTTCAGATGAATACACGAACTTGTACCGACCCTGCCGGACCATAAAAATCGGCGTAGTTGTCGCTTCTGCAAGGTATTCCGCATAGATCAGGCGATCGGAGTCGTTGCCGTTTCTTGCTGCTAGATCTTCGCCATCCAGAACCTCCACTGGCGATGACCAACCAACACCCTGCGCGACGCCCATAAACGTTGGCAGCAAATCAACGAGGGAGGCCGGCGTCTTGGAACGGCTGGGGCCAAATGCGCCACCCGAGATGATCAGCGGTACCTTCAGCGATGGCTCGAAGAAGTGCTTCTTGAACCACATGCCGCGCTCGCCAAGCATCTCGCCATGATCTGATGTGAAGACTATGACGGTATTGTCCCGCTGTCCGGTACGTTCAAGCGTCTCGATCAACTGGCCGATCATCTTGTCGAGATAGCTGATCGACCCGTAGTAGGCTCGGCGCGCGGTTCGAATGTCCTCTTCGGCAAAGCGCAAGTTCAACATTCCGAAATCTGATAGCAGTCGAACAGAATGAGGGTCGTGCTGTTCTTCTGGTAGGGCAGGCACGTCCGGAAGAGGAATTTCGACGCCGTCGTATAGGTCCCAGAATTCCTTCTGGCATAAGTAGGGCTCATGGGGATGGGTGTAAGAGACCTGCAGGAAGAAGGGTCGGTCGTCGTCGGATCGAGCAATATCGAATAAGTGCTGCACTGCATAATATGTGACCAGATCGTCGAAATCGATCTGCATTGAACGTTCGCAAACGCCGGCGATGGTGACAGAACGGGGATCGTTTGTGTCGCGCTCGCCCTCGTCACCCCAGTTCGGCACCCAAGAGAAATCCGCAGGGTAAAGGTCCGGCGTCAGGCGTGTTTCAAAGCCATGGTGTTGATCGGGACCAATGAAGTGCATCTTTCCCGACAGCGCCGTTTGATAGCCGGCTGCTCGCAAGTAATGTGCGTAGGTTGGGATGCTTGCCGGAAGCTCGGCCGCATTATCATAAGCTCCTATTTCTGAACACAATTTTCCGGTTGCCATCGATGCCCGAGACGGGGCGCAAAGAGGGAAATTACAATACGCGGTTTCAAAAACGGTTCCCGTCTCAGCAAGGCGATCGAGATTTGGAGAATGGCAGATTTCGTCGCCGTAGCATCGTAGGAATTGGGCCGCCAACTGATCCACTTGGACGAAGAGAATGTTCGGCTTCATGGTGCAAACTCCCCAAAAATTGTCGACAATCATACTATCGGGTGTTTACGCTAGGGCAATGAGGAATCGGCGACAACCTGGGGGCCAGCGCTGATGGAATGGAACTTTCTTGCGGTTCTGAATGATTTTGACCTGCTTATGCTTGGACTTTTGAACACGCTGAAAGTCACTGGCCTTGCGCTTCTATTCGGTGTCCCCCTTGGCCTCTTACTTGCTCTTTCCCGCCTCTCGACCTTCCGCCCGCTGTCTGGCGTCGCGGGTTTCATAGTCGAGTTCTTTCGGACCACGCCACCGCTGGTCCAACTCTTCTGGTTCTTCTTCGCACTACCGATCCTGATAGACGTGCGTATGACACCCCTAATCGCGGCGGTCGTAACTTTCTCGATCCAGTCTTCGGCTTTCTTTGCCGAGATTTTCCGCGGCGGCATTCAATCGATCGACAAAGGCCAATGGGAAGGCGCGAAAGCGATTGGGATGACGTACGTCCAGAGCCTTCGGCGGGTCATTCTCCCGCAAGCGGTCAAGAGGATGATACCAGCCTTTATGGAGCGCTCGATCGAGCTTCTGAAGACGACAACACTCGTTTCAACTGTGGCCTACACCGACCTAATGTTCCAGGCCAACGAACTGGCGCAGAAGACCTTCCGCCCCCTTGAAGTCTACACCGTGGTCGCAGTCATCTATTTCGTCCTGATTTTCGTGGTTAGCCAGTTCTCAATCTGGGTTGAGCGGCGCTTGGCACGATCGGGCGAAGGGACGGTGCACTGATGGGCCATAACTGGGACTTTGCGACGATCCTTCAGAATTGGCCGGTTCTTTGGGTCGGCCTCAAAGGCACCGTCTACATCTTTGTCGTCACAGTGGTTCTTGGTCTTGCCGGTGGTCTGATTGTGGGCGTTGCTCGCTACGCCAAGTCCCCGTTCATTAGCGTGCCCGCCCGCGCCTTTGTGGAGATTTTCCGCAATACGCCGGTCCTCGTCCAGATCATCTGGTTCTTCTACGCTTTTCCGATTCTGACAGGGATCGAGACCAACCCGATCCTCGCCGCGATCCTTGGTATCTCGCTGAATACAATGGCCTTTTCTGCCGAGATCTACCGGGCAGGCATTCAGTCGATCGACCGAGGTCAGTGGGAAGCGGGTAAAGCCATTGGAATGACCTACAACCAGACGCTTCGCCGGATCATCCTTCCGGTCGCTATCAAGCGAGTTTTGCCGGCGCTGACCAACCGCGGCATTGAGGTCTTCAAGATGTCGACTTTGGCGTCGGTCGTTGGCTACGTCGAATCGCTCAACCAGGCGAAGCTGATTGCGGATCTGAACTTTAACCCAATCGAGAGCTACACCGCCGTCGCAATTATCTTTTTCGTCGTGCTCTACCCCGTGGTCCAGGGGACTTACGTCCTCGAACGCATGCTTCGCCGGAGTGACTGATGTCTGAAATTGTCCGTATTGAAAACCTGCACAAGAGTTTCGGTGATCTTGAAGTCCTGAAGGGCATCGACCTGACGGTTCAATCCGGCGAAGCGGTCGTTCTGCTCGGGTCCAGCGGCTCCGGCAAATCGACTATGTTGCGATGTGTAAACTTCATGGAAACACCGACGTCGGGCAAGATTTACCTTAACGGGGATCTGATCGGCACCGAGCGCAGCGGTGCGATGTCCTATCGGGAAGCGGAACTCTGCAATCTGCGTTCCCGCATTGGAATGGTCTTTCAACACTTCAACCTTTTTCCGCATATGACCGTTCTGGAGAACGTCATGGAAGGGCAAGTGATCGTCCTTGGTCGCGATAAAGCGGACGCCAAGGACAAGGCAATGGCGCAATTGGAGCGCGTCGGTTTGGCCGAGAAAGCCGAAGAGTATCCCGCGCGTCTTTCCGGTGGACAAAAGCAGCGCGTCGCCATTGCCCGCGCGCTTGCTATGGACCCGGAAGTGATGCTTTTCGATGAAGTGACCTCTGCGCTTGACCCCGAGCTTGTCGGCGAAGTTCTCAAAACCATGCGCCAGCTCGCAGAAGAGGGCATGACTATGCTCTGCGTCACACACGAGCTGGGCTTTGCCTATCATGTCGCCAACCGGGTGCTCTTCCTCAACGAAGGCACCATTCTGGAACAGGGGGAGCCCCATCGGATCCTTAAAGCTCCAGAAACCAACAGAATGCGCGAATTTCTTGAGGGGCATTCTTTGTTCAAACTGCCGGACTAACGGCAAACCAACCTCAACAGGGAAAGGATCTTATGATGAAACTTTTGCAGCGCATGGGAGCCGCGTGCCTCGCAGTTCTCGCGATGATCACGCTTAGCTTTGGGTCGGCTGAGGCCCAGTCGACCTGGGACAAAATCCAGGAGACCGGTAAGCTGCGCATGGGCGTGACCCAGGCGCCTCCTTGGTACTCAAAAAACCCTGCGACGGGAGAATGGGAAAGCGGACTGATCGTTTCCATCGGGAAGGCCATGGCAGGCGAGCTTGAGGTCGAGCTTGAAATGGTTGAAGTGACTTGGGCGACTGCGATCGCTGCGCTTCAGGCGGATAAAATCGATATGATGTTTCTCGACGCCACACCAAAGCGTGCGATGGTTGTCGACTATCCCAAGCAGCCACTTCTCTATATCTCGCTCGCGGTTCTAGCGAACGACGATCTGTCGGTCAGCACCTGGGAAGATCTTAACAACCCGGACGTGACCGTTGGGGTTCCGCAAGCAACATCGATGGACGCGTTTCTGACACGGACTATTCCGAACGCGGACATCCAGCGTTTCCCGGACAATGGCGCGGCGATTGCTGCTTTTCAGTCGGGTCGTGTCGATGCCGTTTCGCTGTTCCACCCGCCGCTCCTAGCAGCGCGTCAGAAGCTCGGCCGCGGTCAGTTGGTGATCCCGACACCAGCTTTCTCGTCGCCGTCGTCGATCGCCGTTCGTCGCGAAGCCGACAAGACTTTTCGTGACTGGGTCGATCACACGATCTTCTACTACTACGAGACCGGCCGTACGCAGCGCTGGTACGAGGAGTTCCTGACCGAGTTTGGCCTCGATCCGAAGGCTTCGCCAGTCATTCAGCGCGAGCTTCTCTTCAATAACTAAGAGACTCTGGGCGGCACCCGTTTTGGAGCCGCCCACTACCCAGGGCCCGAGTATGAATCAGAGTAACCACGTATCCACGCATGACGCCGCTGCGGACGACCGGAACAACGACATCCAGATCTACGTCAATGGCGAGATCGTACACAGAGACGACGCCAAGGTTTCCGTTTACGATTCCGGCTTCATGCTGGGGGATGGGGTTTGGGAAGGTCTCCGGCTCTACGACGGACACATACCCTTTCTGGCGGAACACCTGGACCGTCTATATGAGGCCGCTCTCTACATCGATCTCGACATATGTGTGACGCGTGAGGAGTTGAAGCAGGCCATCACCGATACGCTTGCCGCAAACGATATGACGACAGACGTGCACATCCGTTTGATGGTGACTCGCGGCCGCAAGCGGAAACCATTTCAGCATCCGCACCTGAGCATCTATGGTCCGACAATCGTGATCATCGCAGAGCATTCGAAACCCAACGAGAGCGTGATCGAGCACGGGATCAGCCTGTTCACTGTACCGCACCATCGTGGGTTACCACTCACGCAGGACGCAAAGCTCAATTCGCATTCCAAGCTGAACTGCATCATCCCATTGACGCACGCCGTCCGCGCCGGAGCTGACGAGGCGCTGATGCTAGACCCTTTTGGATTTGTGAACACGACGAATGCCTGCAATTTCTTGATTGTCCGCAAGGGCGAGGTTTGGACCTCGACGGGCGACTACTGCATGAATGGAATAACTCGGCAAAAAGTCATCGATCTGTGCCGTGCGAACGAGATCCCGATCTTTGAGAAGAACTACTCACTCGTCGAAACGTATAGCGCAGATGAAGCCTTCCTGACCGGAACATTCGGTGCGCAGACCCCAGTGTTCGAAATCGACGGACGCACCATAGGCGGCGGCAGTGCGGGCCCTATGTTTCATCGTATCCGAGAGCTCTACAAGGCCGAGGTCAAGCGGGTGAGCGCGTGAACAGACCTACGACAGAACTGCAGCCTATCGAAGACCGGACGCTACGTGCACAAGTCAAGCGCCAGTTCCTCGATCAGATCTTGGCGGGGCATTTTCGTCCCGGTGAGAAGCTGGTCGAAACTACGCTTTCGACGCAGCTTCGCGTGAGCCGCGCCCCGTTGCGTGAGGCTCTCAGAGAACTTGTCGATCAGGGGATTTTGATCAGTGAGCCGTACAAGGGTTTCCGCGTTCGACCTGTTTCTGAACGCGACCTGAGAGAGCTCTATTCGATGCGTACAGGGCTCGAGAAGTTTGCGTTTACTCTCGCCTGGCCAAATCGCTCCGAGGAAAGCCTCATGGACCTAAACGACAGATATGAAAGCCTGATGTCGATCCGATCCAACGGTGATCAGGCAGAGGCCATCGAGCGGGAGATTGCGTTCCATGGGTGGGTATACGAGGCAACCGAAA
>CAWUIX010000076.1:0-7797 GCA_963922395.1 uncultured Rhodobacterales bacterium
ATCGGGGTTGAATGGCTTCTCCAGAAAGTCGAACGCGCCCACCCGCATCGCCTCAACCGCCATAGGCACGTCGCCGTGGCCGGTGATCATGATCACTGGCAGTCCTGAATCGACGCTCATCAGGCGTTTCAGGAACTGCATCCCGTCCATCCCCGGCATCTTGATGTCGGACACAACGACGCCCGGATAGTCGACACCCACCGATTTCAGCGCATCCTCAGCGGAGGCGAATGTCTCGGTGTCGAACCCCGAAAGGGCCAGCCACTGGCTGATCGACTGACGCATATCTTTCTCGTCGTCGACGATTGCAATCTTCATTGCCTGAGCCATCGGCCCTGCTCCTGTTACTCTGCCGCCTGAGCGCCGCCCGCCTTGTGAAGCGGCAGGCGCACCTCAAATACGGCGCCGCCGGTCCGACCGTTTCGCGCGGTCAGCCGACCGCCAAGGTCGTTCACAATCCCGGAAGAAATGGCAAGCCCCAAGCCTACACCGTCTCCGGGGGCCTTGGTCGTGTAAAATGGCTCAAAGAGGGCTTCCAGATCCTCGATCCCGTGCCCGTTGTCGCGCACCTGAATGAGTGCCGTTTCTCCGCCCGTAAGAAGGAGTTCGATCTTCGGCTGATCCCGACCCGAGGTCGCATCGAGCGCGTTTCGCATCAGGTTGATCAGGACCTGTTCCAGACGGATCCTGTCGGCCATCACGATGACGGGCTCCTTCGGCACCGAGCGCACGATTTCGACTTTCCGGCGTTTGAGCTGCGGCTCCATCATCTCAAGGGCCGACGACAGTGAGGCCCTTGCATCTATGGGCTCAAAGGCGTCCCCGCCTTTGCGCGCGTAGCTCTTCAACTGCCGGGTGATCGCCGTCATCCGTTCGATCAGGCCATCGATCCTCTGGAACGACGAAAGTGCCTCATCCGGGCGCTTCCGCTGGAGCAGAAGTTTGGCGCCGGCGAGGTATGTTTTCATCGCAGCAAGTGGTTGGTTCAACTCATGACTTACCGCCGCAGACATCTCGCCCAGCATCGCGAGTTTTGACGATTGCTGGATCGTTTGCTCGGCCACTTCGAGGTTCTTTTCCGCCCTCTCCCGCTCGGCGATTTCCCGCTGCAGCGCATCGTTAAGCTGGCGGAGTTCTGCCGACTCTCTCTGAAGCAGCGCAGTGCGGAACTGCGCGCGCCGGCTCACAAAGTAGAACGCGACGGCCAAGAGGATCGAGAACCCCATGATCTCCATCGCAATCACGGTGTTCACGCGTTCCCGTACGCTGGCGTAGGTCGTGAAGGAGGTCATTCGCCAGCCTTGGAAGCCAATACGTGATTCCTGGCGCATAACCGCATCGCCGGAAAAGAACGCTTCGACCGGAAGGGCCGTCCAATCAGCGGTGAGGCGAATTGCGCGTTCGATGGCAGATGGCGCGGACCGGGCAGTGAGCGCAGCCTCCACAGTGCGGCCCCTCCACTGGCTCTCGGTGGCCAGAATGATCTGACCTTCGGAATCCGTGACGAGCACAGCGTCGGAGAAGCCAGACCATGAGGTTTCAAATTTCCGCAAATCCACGCCTACGACGATCACACCGATCAGATCGCCTGAAATGTCGATCCGCCGTGCATAGGTGAAGTCCACGACCCCGCTTTCCTGTCGGGCCAGCGTAAATACGGTGTCATTCGACCGGAGTGCATCGACGAAATATGGGGCATTCCGCATCCCTGACCCAAGCAGGTTGCGGTTTGTGGCCGCCACGATCCGCCCGTCTGCATCCAAAAGCATCAGGCTCTCGGCCCCAATTTCATCCCTGTAGTCGATCAGCCGCGCGGTTGATTGCGAGAAATCGCCAGAGGTCAGCGCCCCGATCAGGGCCGGGTCGCGAGACAGAAGCAGCGGCACGACAGAGTTCCGCTGAAGCTCGGACCTCAGGTTCCCGGAATAGAGCGCGAGGCGCACCTCCGCGCGTGACCGGGTCGAATCCGTAAACCGCTGCGTCAGGAAATGGTTGGTCACCCAAACCACTGAAACAGCGATGGCGATGAACAGGATAAAGACACCCCGGATCCGCCACAGGGCGCCGGGTTCGATCGCGGTATCGCGCGCGCGGCGAGGGTTTCCGCTCATGAGTTAAAACTAAGCCTGATCCGTCTTTGGCTCAAGCGTCGGCAAGTTGTTGGACAAGACCGCGAAAGAGTGTTGCGCCATCCTGGGTGGGGTGCGCGGCGTCTACGGCCCGTTCCGGATGGGGCATAAGGCCGAGAACCCGGCGGTTTTCAGAGAGGACCCCAGCTATGTCGGCCGCAGATCCGTTCACGCTTTCGGTATAGGTGAAAGCGATCCGATCCTCGCCGCGCAAAGCGGACACGAGGTCGGCATCCGCCGCATAGTTGCCGTCGTGATGCGCGACCGGCATGCGTATCTCAGTGCCTTTGCCATAGCCTTGCGTAAACGCGCTCTCGGTACTGTCGACCCGAAGGCCAATAGTGCGGCACACGAATTTCAGGCCCGCATTGCGCATCAGCGCGCCCGGCAACAGACCTGTCTCGGTCAGAACCTGAAACCCGTTGCAGATGCCAAGGACATAGCCGCCGCTCTCGGCGTGCGCCTTCAGCGCCCCAACGATCGGAGAGCGCGCGGCAATCGCCCCGCACCGCAGGTAGTCACCGAAGGAAAACCCGCCCGGCACGCCCACGATGTCCGTTCCGGCAGGAATTTCGGTATTCTTATGCCAGACCATGGAGACGTCCATGCCAGCCGATCGAAACGCCACCGCAAGATCGCGGTCACAGTTGGATCCGGGGAAAACGAGGACAGCTGCTTTCATACCGACCTCTTGCCTCATCGGATTTAAAAGCGCCAGTCCGAACGACTGGTTTTTCACGCTACTCAGCGACGCATCTGGAATTTCGTATCTTTAGGGCAAACCGTCAGCTAAGCTTCTGCCCCAAAACGGGGACAGACAATGAAGAACGGCGAGCGGGCGCGCGCGGGGAGGCGCGATCCGGCTTTGCGTGATCTCGTATTCGGGGATGGGACACCACGAAAAGCGTTCCTCACGGCGGCCGTTGTCGGCACGCTGCTGACAACGATCAATCACGGCGATCAGATCCTTCTTGGAAACATGCCTTCGGCGACAAAGGTCTTCCTGACCTATTGCGTGCCGTACTGCGTCACGACCTGGGGTGCGGTCACCGGCAAACTTTCTCTGCTACGGCAGCGGACGGCCCCCGCGTCCTTGGAGGGCAGATTATGAACGCCGAGCAATTCTTCAATCAGAAGACCATCCTCGATCTCAGCTTCTTCAACTTTCGGAACGCGATCACGGCCGCGTATTACGCAAACCGGGATCTTGAGGTCTTGCGAGTTAACGAAAACTTCCGATCCTTTTTCCCGGTTCTGGGCAACGTGACCAACGCCTCGATGCTGGACGTTCTGGAGCAATTGGGCGTGGCAGGCACGCAGATCGACGAGTTTCGAAGTAAGCTGGACGATCAGGGGTCCGTCCTCATTCCGAGCATCGAAGTGTCGATTGAAGGGGAGGCCCGCGTGTTCTCTCTCCTCTCAGCGCACACGCAGGATCCGGAGTTTTCTTACCTGAACGGCGTGCAGGGGCAGTTCGTCGACCGCACGGCAGAATACGCCTTGCGCAAAGAGCGCGAGGACCTGTTGGAGCAAAAGATCAGGGACCGGGAGCTGATCGAGGAAAAGAGCCGGCAGCTAGAGACGCTGGCGAAACGTCTGGCGAAGTATCTGTCGCCTCAGATCTACGACAGCATCTTCACGCAAACGACGGAAGACGCGTCGCACAAACATGTCCGGAAGAATCTGACCGTGTTCTTCTCGGATATCGTTCAGTTTACGGACCTGAGCGATATGCTGGAGCCGGAACGGCTCGCCACGGTCATCAATTCCTATCTTTCGGAGATGACGAACATCGCGCTGGAATGCGGGGGTACGATCGACAAGTTCATTGGCGATGCTGTCCTGGTCTTCTTCGGCGATCCGGAATCTTTGGGCGAGGCCGAGGATGCCATGCACTGCGCGGAGATGGCCGTCCGCATGCAGGAACGCGTGTCAGAGCTTCAGTCCTATTGGCGGACCAAAGGCGTCCCGCATGACCTGATGGTGCGGATGGGGATCGCGACAGGTTTCTGCACGGTCGGAAACTTTGGGTCGGATCAGCGTCTCGACTACACCGTCCTTGGAAGCCCTGTGAACCTCGCCGCAAGGCTTCAGGCGATGGCGGAACCCGGTAAAATCCTGCTGGACCAAAATACGTTCGCGCTCATTCAGGACGAAGCTGAAACTGACTTAAAGGGCGAAGTCGTCCCACGCGGGTTCTCCCGCGCCGTCCAGTACTTTGAGCTTGAGCGCCTCGCCCCGTCCAAACGCAGCGCGCTTCAGCGCGACCTGTCCCATATCGGCCAGCATATCGAGGTGAAGGTCATTGACAGCACCGACATCCGCGCCGCCATCGAGGAGCTGCGTGAGATCCAGATCCGGTTCGAGGCGCAGCTAGAGGCTGGCGAGACCTAGCCCAGAAGGTCCGTAACCACCGCCACCCCCGGCGGCGTCGGGCCGTTCATCGCGTGAAGCTCTGCCGAAACGCCGCTCAACCCGATCTCGCGTGCAATCATCGGGGCAACGTCCACACGGCCCTCTTCGATCAGGCCCAGAAGCGAAGGGTAGCGCCAGGACGGCATGCCGCGCGTTCCATACATCGCGAGATTGCCCATGTAGACGGCGTTCATGTTAATCTCCATGCGCGCCGTATGCCCCACGGGCATCCCAACCTGCACATGGCGACCAAGGGGCCGCAGGCATTCGATCGACGCGTTCGTGGTTTCCGGGATACCGAGCGCCTCAATGCTCACATGAGCGCCGCCACCGGTGATCTCGCGGATCTGTCCTGCTGTGTCCCCGTCGCGCGCGTTCACCGCCGCCTCCGCGCCCAACTCAAGCGCCTGGGTCAGCTTCTCTTCCACGACATCGACCACCACCACGCGGGCGCCAATGGCCCGACCCAGTATCAGGCAGGCAAGCCCGATCCCGCCGGTCCCATGGACGGCCACCCATTCTCCCGCTTGAACGGCGGCACGCCCGGTAAGCGCGTGCCAGGCCGTTGTCACGCGGCAGCCAAGACCGGCCGCAACCGTGGGGCTCAGACTTTCGGGCAGCCGCGCGAGGTTGTGATCAAAGGGAACGGCCACGTATTCGGCAAAGGCACCGGGTTCAATAAATCCGGGCAGGCGTTGGTTTGGGCAGGTGTTGGAGTGCCCGGAGTGGCAGGACGGGCAAGACCCGCAGGCCAGGATAAACGGCGCCACGACCTGATCGCCGACCGCATAGGTCGCGTCTGGCCCGGCCTCGATCACCTCGCCTGCGTATTCGTGCCCGCCGATCTGCCCCGGTTTGACGCGCGGATGTTCTCCGGTCCAGCCGTGCCAGTCCGAGCGGCAGACGCCACAGGCCTGAACTTTGAGAACAACACCGTCCGAAGGACACTCCGGATCGGGCACCGTTTCCAGACTGAGATCTTCGTTATAAGCACGCAGGACAGCGGCGCGCATCAGGACAGCTCGATCCGATAACTTTCGATCACCGTGTTGGCCAGAAGCTTCTCGCACATCTCGGTCACGGTCTCTTCGGTGGTGCCATCGGCAAGGTCCAGCTCGATCACCTTCCCTTGGCGCACGCCTTCAACCCCGGCAAACCCCATCGCACCGAGCGCATGACGGACCGCCTCGCCCTGCGGGTCGAGGACGCCCTCTTTAAGCATCACATGTACCCGTGCCTTCATGTGTTCCCCCGCCCCTTCATCTTGGCAAAAATACTCAAAAACCCGCCCTAACGGACCGGCACCATCGTCAGCTAATTGATCAGCGTCGGCTTCGTCGTGTGCGTCACGTTGGACGGCAGCACACCAAGACGACGCGCCACTTCGGTATACGCATCCGATAAGGATCCCAGATCCCGGCGGAAGACATCCTTGTCGAGCTTCTGGCCCGTCTCCATGTCCCAAAGCCGGCAGCTGTCCGGGCTGATCTCATCGGCGACGATCAGGCGGTGGAAGTCGCCCTCCCAGATCCGGCCGATTTCGATTTTGAAATCGACGAGCTTGATGCCCACGGCCAGCATGCAGCCGGACATGAAATCGTTCACGCGCAGCGCAAGTGCGACCATATCGTCCAGATCCTGCTGACTGGCCCAGCCGAAGGCGATGATGTGCTCTTCGGCGACCAAGGGATCGCCCAGCGCATCGTCCTTGAGGCAGAACTCCACGATGGGGCGCGGCAGCGCCGTGCCCTCCTGGATGCCCAGCCGCTCACTCATCGATCCGGCGGCGAAGTTGCGCACGACCACTTCGAGCGGGATGATTTCCACCGACCGGATCAGCTGCTCGCGCATGTTGATCCGTTTGATGAAATGCGTGGGCACACCGATCTGGGCGAGGCCCTTCATAAAGAACTCGCTCAGGCGGTTGTTCAGCACGCCTTTGCCGTCAATCACGTCCTTTTTCTGGGCGTTGAAAGCGGTGGCATCGTCCTTGAAATACTGGACCAGGGTGCCTGGCTCGGGACCTTCGTACAGGATCTTCGCCTTGCCCTCATAGACCTTCTTGCGACGTGCCATGGTGTCTCCAAAGAAATAAGGCGCGTGAGAGCATCTCCCCGCGCTTCTTGCCGGCACTCTTATTGGATCCATGCTGCACGGGCAAGCCGCGCGGCAGCGTGCCACGGCCCCGATTGCGCGATGGACTGTTTCCGTCCCTTGCGAGGCGCGCGTCGCGAGGTCATATAAGCGGAAACCACGAATTCTGGCCGGGGAGAGATGCCGTGACCACCTTCGACGACCGCGAAAACGCCTTTGAGAACAAGTTCGCCCACGACGCTGAAATGCAGTTCAAGGCCGAAGCGCGCGCAAACAAGCTTTTGGGCCTTTGGGCGGCGGAGCTTCTGAGCAAAAGCGGCGATGACGCGGAAGCCTATGCCAAAGAGGTGATCCGAGCCGATTTTGAAGAGGCCGGGCATGACGATGTGATCCGCAAGGTCGTGGGAGACCTTGGTGATCTCGCATCCGAGGACGAGATCCGCGCCAAACGCGCCGCCTGCCTTACTGAGGCGAAGGTGCAGTTGGCGGAAGAGGGCTGACACCTCGAACATGAGCTGAGCTCATCATCTTCATGATGATTATGCGTTTGCTTCACGAACGCAGTTTTGAGACATTCAAGATGACCCGGGCGGCCACTGGCCGCCCTTTTTCGTTTTGAGACCGGACCCAACCATGACAAATGCCCTTTCCTCGCTTTTGGCCGACCGCGACTGGATTCTTGCGGATGGCGCCACGGGCACGAACCTTTTCAACATGGGGCTGGAGTCGGGTGATGCGCCTGAGTTCTGGAACGCCGATCGGCCTGAAGAAATCCGGCGCCTTTATGCAGGGTCGGTGGATGCGGGGTCTGACCTCTTTCTGACCAACACCTTTGGCGGGAACGCGGCACGCCTGAAGCTTCACGATGGCCAGTCTCGTGTCCGGGAGTTGAACCGCTTGGGTGCAGAGATCGGTCGGGATCTTGCCGACAAAGCGGGGCGACCTGTCGTGGTCGCCGGATCGGTGGGTCCCACGGGTGAGATCATGGCGCCCATGGGCGAGCTGACCCACGAGCTTGCGGTTGAGATGTTCCACGAGCAGGCCGAAGGCCTGAAAGAAGGCGGGGCAGATGTCCTGTGGGTCGAAACCATCAGCGCCCCAGAGGAGTACAAAGCCGCCGCCGAGGGAGCAGAACGCGCCGGCATGCCCTGGTGCGGGA
>CAWUIX010000077.1:0-7797 GCA_963922395.1 uncultured Rhodobacterales bacterium
GTCCCGCACCGGGCGGCCATTCACGAAGAAGAACTGCATCACCGCCGCACCCCGGGAGAATGTGGGGAGTGCTGCATAACCCGTCAGGCGCAGATCGTCGCGCGTGGCGTCGATGGCGATCGCGTTTTCGGTGAAATCCCGGCTGAGAAGGGTGGACAGGCGGTTGCGGAGTGCCTCTGCAACCGAACCGCGCTCGGCAGGTGCCCGCAGGAGGACGCGCGGGTCATTTGAGACCTCGCGCAGGGTTATCGCAACCGAGGGTTCGGCCATGGCGAGGCGGCGGACGGTGTCCGTCACAGCCTGGGTCTCTGCCCTGTCGGTTCGAAGGAATTTCAGGCGGGCGGGCGTGGCGTAGAAGAGGTCGCGCAATTCGACGTTGGTGCCCTGCCCCGCGGCGACAGGAGTCACGGGGCCGGTGCGTCCTCCGTCAACGGTGATCTTATAGGCCTCGGCCCCTTCGGTCCGCGACGTGATCGTCAGGCGCCCCACTGCTCCGAGGGAGGCCAAGGCTTCGCCGCGAAACCCGAAAGTCTCGATGTTCAGGAGGTCGGAGCCATCAATCTTCGACGTGGCATGGCGCGCCACCGCGAGCGGAAGGTCGGCCTCGCCGATCCCGGATCCATCGTCCGAGACCCGGATCAAACCTTTGCCTCCATGGGCGATGTCGATGTCGATCCGCCGCGCGCCGGCATCAATGGCGTTCTCGACGAGTTCCTTTACGGCAGACGCCGGCCGTTCCACCACCTCACCGGCCGCAATGCGATTGACGGCGGCTTCGTCCAGGAGACGGATTTGCGGAGTTTCAGAGACGATATTGGGGGCGGAGGCGGGCATACCACAATAGGTAGCATGCCCGCCTCCGATTCTTCAAAGGAGAATTCAGTTCGAGGGTTCGATGCCCTCAGGCTGTCCTACGATCACGATTTGAAGGTCTTCGGGGCGATAAATCCGCTGTGCGACCCTGTTCGCCTCTTCCAGCGTGACCGCCATCACCTTGTCGTTTCGGGTGGCGATGTAGTTCACGGGCCGGTTGTCGAGCTGCATTCCGACGAGTATGCGCGCGATCTGGGCATTGCCGTCGAACCGAAGGGGATAGGCGCCAGTGAGGAAGGTCTGTGCTTCGGTCAGCTCCTCTTCGGTGATCCCGCGTTCGGCGATCGATGCCCATTCTTCTTTGATGATATCGACCGTTTCGTGCATCCGGGCATTCACCGTCGACACCTGACCAAGGATGAGTGACCCGTAGTCGCGGGAAGACAGGTAACTACCGATGCCGTAAGTGAGACCGCGCTTCACCCGCACTTCGCGGTTCAGGCGCGACTGGAAGCCGCTGCCTCCCATGATTTGGTTCACGACAAAGGCGGGGAAGAAATCCGGATCCTCGAAGTCGATACCTTCGTGGCCAAAGATCGCAACGGCCTGCGGCGTTTCGAACGGAACGACCGTGACACCCGGCTCAAGGGTTACTTTGGCCTCTGTCGGCAGGGGTGCGCCGGTTTCCGGGAGATCCCCCAGCACTGTGTCGATCAGAGCGCTGAGTTCTTCTGCACTGATATCCCCAACCGCCCCGATAAAGGCCCGGTCTTTGGCGATCGTGGCCGCATGTGCCGCAACAATGTCGTCGCGCGTGAGCGCGGTCACGCTCTCGATGGTTCCATCGCCGGGTTTGGCATAGGGATGATCGCCCCAAGCCATTTCGTTGAATGCTCTCCCTGCGATGGCCGACGGGTCCGTGGAATCCGAGCGGATGGATGCGAGAACCTGCGCCCGGACGCGCTCAATTGAGGTATCATCGAAGGTCGGATCGCTCAGCGCAGCCTTCAGGAGTGCGACAGAGGCATCGCGGTTTTCGGTCAGGAACCTGAACGAGATCGAGATCGTGTCAGTTGTCGCGCTGAAACTGATGGACGTGGCGAGGGATTCACGCGCCTCTGCGAAGGCAAGCGCGTCCATGTCCCCGGACCCTTCCTCGAGAAGGCCAGTCATCAGGTTGACGGCGCCCCGCTTGCCTTCGACATCCAGCGATTTGCCACCGCGAAAGCGGATCTCGACCGCCGCGAAGGGAATGGACGGTTCTTCCACGAGCCAGGCATCGAAGCCGCCCGGCGTGGTGATTTCCTGGATCTCCACGGCGGCCCGCGCTGGAATGGCCGTAACGAGAACAGCAAAGATGATTGCAGCAAAGCGGATCATTGCAAGACCTCCTGTTCGGGGGCAGACGGCGCCATCAGCCAGGCGGTGACGGCTTTGCGCCTGTCAAAGACGCGCTCTGCAGCTGCGATGATTTCCTCGCCCGTAATCGAGTCGATGATGTCAGGCCAGGCCTCGACATCCGCCACGGTGAGGCCCGAGGTCAGGGCGCTGCCATAGCGGTTCGCCAGTCGAGAGACACTGTCGGCGTCGTAGATCAGGCTCGCACGCACCTGGGCCTTGATCCGGTCCAACTGTTCGGGATCGACGCCCTCCGCAAGGAATTCCGCGATGGCCGCATCGAGTTTGTCTTCGGCTTCCTGCAAGCTCATGCCTTCGGGCGGCGCCGTAAACAGCGTGAATGTCGTGTCGTCGAGCGATTGCCCACGGTAGGAAGCGTCGGTGTAGATCGACGCTTGTTGTTCCAGCTCCAGCTTTTGGGCGAGCACCGATGTCGTCTGTGATCCACCAAGGATGCGGGAAAGCAGGTTAAGTGCGGCTGCTTCGCGCTGATCCCCGTTATCCCGTTCGGGGGCGAGGTAGCTACGAACGACATACGGTTGGGCAACGCGTGGATCTTCGAAGACGAGCCGCCGTTCCGCCAATTGCGGGGGCTCGGCCACCCGCTCTCGCGGCTGAATATCGGGATTGGCCGGGATCGAGCCATAATGGATTTCGGCAAGCTGCCGCACCTCGTCAGGCGTTACATCACCAGCGACCACCAGAATCGCGTTGTTGGGCGCATAATGCGCCTCGTAGAACTCCACAGCATCCTCGACCGTGAGCGCCTCAATCTCGTGCTTCCAGCCGATGATCGGGATGGCATAGGGGTGATGCATGTATTGGGCGGCGCGGCGCTGCTCGCCCAGAAGCGCGCCGGGATCATTTTCGATCCGCTGGTTGCGTTCTTCGAGCACGACATCACGCTCGCTGTCGACAAACTCCGGAGCGATGCTGAGGTTGACCATGCGATCCGCCTCCATCTGCATCATCAGCTCCAGCCGGTCGGCCGCAACCCGTTGAAAATATCCGGTGTAGTCCCACGACGTAAACGCGTTGTCCCGCCCCCCATTTGCCGCAACGAGATCGGAGAATTCGCCGGGTTCCGTTGTATCGGTCCCTTTGAACATGAGGTGTTCGAGGTAGTGGGCGATCCCGGACTTGCCTTTGGGTTCGTCTGCGGACCCCACACGGTACCAGACCATGTGGACAACGACCGGGGCGCGCTTGTCCTCCAGGACGACGACTTCCAGCCCGTTGTCGAGTTTGAAGTTTGACACATTGGCGGCGTGCGCGCCGCCCGCGACGACGAGCGAAGTCGCCAGCGCCGTGATCCATCTGAGCATCAGAGACCCTTCAGCAGAAGTTTGCGTTCCCAAGAAGGTACGTCGTCAGGCGCGTCGTTCAACCCGTGCCAACAGGGTTGTGAGGTCACTCGTCCGGCGCGACGGGTGGAGCGGCCGGTGTGCGGATGCCCGCCCGGCGGAACCGTTCCAATTCGCGGTACTTGTCCAGAGAAAGGGGTGCGTAGGTATCGAAGTAGGTGGTCAAATTGAACCACCGTTCGAGAACACGGCCCGGATTCTGTTGCCGGAAGGCAAGATCGTTTGCCGCCAGTTCGGACCGGATCGACGGGGACACACCGAATCTGCCAGCGTAGCGGACAAGACCACCGTCTGTAGAGGCGCGGCTTAGGACCGCGGGATTGCCGCCGAGCGCGGCGACCGCGTCAGCTTCCGGCGTTGGATCCACAAGGTTGCGACCGCCAGGCGTCGGGGTTGGCAAGAGACTGTAGTCTTCCGGGGCTTCCAAAGGCTTCGTCGGCAGGATTCCGAACTCATCCGGCCCTTCGCCATCATTCGTGTTCGATGTTGCAGTGATGAGATCGGGCTCGTTGACCGAGCATGCCGCCAGCAGGACGGCCACCAGACCGATCAGACCTACTTTCTTCAACATTGCAGTCCCCTGGATGCCCTTCGCCAATGTTCTAATCCGCTTTTTCTTCGGCGTCACCTGATTTGCCCGAAAACAGAATGAGGCCAATTGCACCGACGAAGATCGAGATGTCGGCGACATTGAACGCGTAGGGATTCTCGATCCCACAGCAGGACATGTTGAGAAAATCGGCAACCGCACCGTAAATCACGCGATCAACGACGTTGCCCAGAGCACCGCCGACCAGAAGGCCGGCGGAAATCATGACCATGACGCCGCCGCCCTCGCGGCGGATCCACCAGACGACCCAGGCCGAGATCATCAGGGCGATCGCGATCAGGATCCAGCGGGCGTGGTCGCTGTCGCCGGCAAACAGGCCGAAGTTGATCCCCTGGTTCCAGGCCATGCGCAGGTTCAGGTAGGGGGGAAGGACATCGATTGAGCCGAGTTGTATGAGGTTCATCGCGTGCACGATGATCCATTTGGTAATCTGATCGAGGACGAAGATCCCGACACTAACCCACAAGAGTATGTGGTCAGAGCGGGTCAATGCCGGAAGTGCCTTTGGCCGGTAAAGACCATAGCGAGGCCCAGTTTGTCCGCTGCGGCAATCACCTCATCGTCGCGTACCGATCCGCCGGGTTGAATAACGGCCTTTGCACCGGCTTCGGCCAGGGTTTCGATCCCGTCGGGGAATGGGAAGAAGGCATCGGATGCGGCAGCTGCGCCTTGGGTAAGCGGCGCGGGCAGGCCCAGCACTTCTTGCATGTCGCGGGCCTTGCGCGCGGCGATGCGGGTGGAATCGACGCGACTCATCTGGCCAGCGCCGATGCCGACCGTTGCGGCATCCTTCGCATAGACAATGGCGTTCGATTTGACGTGTTTCGCAACCGTCCATGCGAAGAGGAGATCTTTGTGTTCCTCTTCTGTCGGGGCGCGTTTGGTAACAACCTTCAGATCATCGGGTCCGATCACGCCGTTGTCGCGATCCTGGGTGAGATAGCCGCATGCCACCTGACGGATTGAAAGGCCCGGGGCAGATGGATCGGCCAGCGCCTCTGTTGTTAGGAGGCGCAGGTTCTTCTTCTCTGCGAAGATGGCGCGCGCTTCGTCGTCGGCACCCGGGGCGATGACGACCTCTGTGAAGATCTCAACGATGCGGCGGGCGGTTTCGCCGTCCAGCGGCAGGTTGAGTGCCACGATGCCGCCGAAGGCAGATGTGCGATCGCAGTCGTAGGCTTTGCCGTACGCCTCGGCGAGGGTCGCTCCACGGGATACGCCACAGGGGTTCGCGTGCTTGATGATGGCGCAGGCGGGGCCGTCTTCGGGTGCAAATTCAGAGACGAGTTCGAAGGCCGCGTCGGTGTCGTTGATGTTGTTGTAGCTGAGCTCTTTGCCCTGCCGCTGGCGGGCCGTCGCGACCCCGGGTCGTGCTCCACCATCCGTGTAAAACGCAGCGTTCTGATGGGGGTTCTCGCCGTATCGCAGGGTTTGTGACAGTGTTCCGGCGAAGGCGCGACGCCGGGGCGCTTCCTCGCCCAAGTGGCCGGCGAGCCATGCGGAAACGGCGGCGTCGTAGGCCGCCGTCCGGGCGTAGGCCGTCAGCGCCTGTTTCTGGCGGAAGGCGAAAGACGTCTGCCCGTCATTGGCATCGAGTTCGGTCAGTAGCGCGGCGTAGTCTTCGACATCGGTGACCACGGTGACGTAGGCGTGGTTCTTCGCCGCTGCCCGCAGCATCGCAGGACCGCCAATGTCGATGTTTTCGATGGTGGTCGCTGCGTCTGCTCCCCGGGCCACCGTTGCCTCAAAAGGATAGAGATTCACGACAAGCAGATCGATTCCAAGGATCCCGTGGGTGTCCATCGCGACCTGGTGGTCGATGTTATCCCGGAGCGCGAGCAGGCCCCCGTGCACCTTGGGGTGCAGGGTTTTGACACGACCATCCATCATCTCGGGGAATCCCGTCAGATCGCTCACATCCCGCACCTCGAGGTCCGCTTCGCGGAGCGACTGGGCCGTTCCACCGGTGGAGACAAGCTCGACCCCGCGTTTGGCCAGGGCCTTGGCGAAGGGCTCGAGTCCCGTTTTGTCAGACACCGATATCAGCGCGCGGCGCAGCGGTAGGTGGTCGGCCATAGATCCCCCGTGGTTCAGCTCTCGGGTGCAGTCAGGTCTTCCTCGACCTCCACATCCCGCACGTGCGCGGGGGTATCCTGTGCTTTCGCCAGCGTCCAGCCGATCCGCGTGCCATAATCCAGCGCGGACGCAGTCAGGACGATTTGCTTGGTCGCACGGGGGCTCAGACGGCCCCGTTCCAGATAAACGGAGGGCGCGAGCGTCAGTTGTGCGCCGCCATCATGGCGGAAGATCCAGACTTCGCCAGACTTGAGGGCCATGGACACCGCAGAGCCGCCCATGTCGAGCTCTGCCACGACGTCCGGGTGCAGATGGAACCGCACCGCGAACGGCACGCCCCGCATCCCGGAGCGATCAAAGGCCAGATCGAACGTGTGTTCCGCCTCTTGTGTCAGTGCAGAGAGCGAGTCGTCGCCAATGAGGCTGCGCCCGTCTGCGGCGAGTTCCAGCCGCCGGTGGTGGATGAGCCCATGAGTGCGGAGATAGCCATCATGGCTCATCACCAGCGCCGCGCTCCGGTCTGTGCCGGGTCGGGTGCAGGTAACGTCCTTGGGCGTGTCGATCAGGAGCTCTGTTCGGCGGCCAGCGACGATTCCCTGTCCGCCGAGGCGAGACGAGCTGTACCCTTCGATGGAGAGGGTTGAGTGCGAGGGGGTCGCGCGTCCGGCGCGGCGCCATGTTGAGCCGAAGGTTTCGCCCGCGCCACAGTTCACGATGAGAGGCCGACGGCCAGAGGTCAGCTCGAACGCGAGCGTCGAGGCATGGCCGTTCAGGGAGGCATCGCCTTTGGGCGGCGGGGCAGCGTCCGCGATGACCGTCGTCCGTCCATGGCTGAGACGCGCAAAGCCCATGGCAAGGCCCTTGTGCCGCATGTGGCGGACGCCGGACAGCGCCAACGCTTGGTCCAGCCGCCCGTCAAGGCCACGCCCGCCACCATGGAAGCGGGCGAGCCCGCCATCGGCATGGCGGAGGATGCGCAGGGTCGGCGCGATTTCGCGAATGGCGCGGATAATTTCGTCCGGTGGCGCGATGGCTGCTTCGTTCAGCGCCTCGACCAGTCCAGTCAGGAGCATCAGAACCGAAAGCAGCTCTTCCGGGTTCCGGGAGGGCAATCCACCCTCGTCGTCAATGCGTGCGTTGCATTCGCGGGAGAGCGCGCGCAGGGCGGGCTTGATATGACGCTCCATCCCGTCGAGGGACAGGGCAGCATGTAGAAGGCCACCCAGCGCCTCAAACCTCGGTTGGCCTGGCTCGGCCGCGCGCCAGCGGCGGGCAAGGTAGTTTGTCTGGTGCGACAGGACCTTGAAGAAGGTCTCGCTGACCTGCCGGTCCTGCCCGTTCAAGAGCATCACGGCATGGTTGATCCAGCGGACAAGCCGACGGCCGGTCAGATCGGGTTCCCATCCCGGACCTTTCCCGCGTCCGTATTTCTTCGCCCAGGCATGGGTCCAGTCCTGTGCGGCCGTGCGCGCACTGATGTCCCCGGCAGCGGCCAGATCGTCTAGCCACTGGAAGCCGTGGATTTCCATCTCGAAC
>CAWUIX010000078.1:0-7766 GCA_963922395.1 uncultured Rhodobacterales bacterium
GGCAAGAAGCAGAGCTTACATACTCTATTCTCTCCCCTCAAACCGTCATCGCAGATCATACAGGCGTCCCAGAAGCGTTTAAGGGCACAGGTATGGGGCGTGCTTTGGTTCGTCGGATCGTAGAAGACGCAAAAGCCGAAGGTTTCAAGATCGTGCCCTTGTGCCCCTACGTGAACGCAGAACGCAGACGGCATCCGGAGTGGGCGGACGCGTTTAACGTTTAGGCCAATCTTTTCAGATCGGCCACACTGTTTCATAATGCTGCCTGAATTGGTCGCTACGCGCGATCCATAATGATAACGAGCAGCACCTCTACTCCGATGTCCCTAACCAAGCGTGATAGGACAGAACGGCGCGACCTTTGGGTCCTTGGCGGCCTGTTCGTATTGATGATTGCGGGCCTTCTTGCACTTGCGGCAGCAACAGGCTGGACTGAAACCTTAGATGAGATCCGCAAGCTCACTGCTGCGCAGATCCTGGTTCTCTTAGCACTTAGTCTGATCAATTATCTCTTTCGTGGGATGCGTTGGCATCTCTTCTCGAGAAAGTTGGGGCTTCCGACTGATCTCGTTCAGGACCTCCGCCACTTCATTGGTGGGTTCGCCATGTCTGCCACACCAGGCCGTGTAGGAGAGCTCGTGCGCATTCGATGGCTTCGACGCGAGACGGGATGGGCCTTCGAGCGCACCGCCCCGCTCGTACTTGTTGATCGGGCTTCAGACCTGGTGGCAATGGCCTTGATTTTGGCGCTTGCCCTCGCACTTTCAACGGGCGGAATTGCGGGCGCGATACCGGTCACAATACTTGCCCTTGCAGCAGCTTGGATTGCGACGCACCCAGACCTCCTGTCGGAGCTTGCGACCCGCGGGTATCGCGCTTTGGGCCGTTTTCCCAGACTCTTTGGGCGAATAAGAGGCGCCTCCAGATCATTGGCGGCGTTCCGCGGCCCTTGGACGATTGTCTTTGCTTCGTCGCTCGGCATTATTGGGTGGTTTGCCGAAGGATACGCCTTTCATCTCTTACTAGGTTGGATGGGCGCAGATATCGGGATCTGGATGGCTGTGGCGATCTTCGTATTTGCCACGCTCGCCGGAGGTCTAACCGGCGCTCCCGGTGGTGTCGGAGGAGCAGAAGCTGCGATGATCGCGCTTTTGTCTTTGGAAGGGGTACCTCTGGCAGTTTCCGTACCTGCAACCCTGATCATTCGCGTGACGACACTCTGGTTCGCAATCGGGCTCGGGCTCGTGGTCTTTCCGTTTGCAGAGCGACAGTCAAAGAAGGTGATGAATGGC
The DNA here is from genome assembly GCA_963922395.1 of uncultured Rhodobacterales bacterium. Taxonomy (GTDB): domain Bacteria; phylum Pseudomonadota; class Alphaproteobacteria; order Rhodobacterales; family Rhodobacteraceae; genus Ovoidimarina. The sequence continues at coordinate 1,293 of CAWUIX010000078.1, forward strand.
GCGACTTAAGGAAGTGGAACTTCAAGGTTGGGGGCGGACAGCACGTGCAGTTGTGTCGTTGGCGCGCCCCGAACGACGGAAGGCGCTGGAGGCATTACTTTCAGACAGTCCAGCTCCGGCGATTGGCCAACTGCGATCCTACGGCGACGCTGCCTTGAACGACGGCGGCTCGGCAGTCGACACAAGTCGCTTGGACAGAATGCTCGGTCTGGACGAGGAAAACGGTCTGCTGCGAGTCGAAGGCGGGGCGCGGCTTGGCGAGATCAATGGGCATCTCGCGCCTTCAGGCTGGCTCGTACCTGTACTCCCAGGAACAGGCTTTGCAACCATCGGCGGCGCAATTGCCATGGATGTGCACGGCAAGAACCATCATGGAGCGGGTTCGTTCGGTCAGCATGTAGAGGAAATGACGATCCTGACACCACGCGGGATAGAGGTTACTTCACCTAGCGCATCTGGTGATCTTTTCGCGGCAACTGTGGGTGGCCTTGGGCAATCGGGTGTTATCGCAGAGGCGACGATCCGCCTAACCCGTGCCAAGGGTGACGTAATGATGGTTACGGAACGCCGGGTTGCGGACTGGGACGAGCATATCGCTCTTCTAGATGGTTCTGAGGCTACCTATACAGTCGGCTGGATCGACGCGACAGCAAGCGGAGCGTCACTTGGGCGAGGCATCCTTGAAGAAGCCGAGACGGGATCGGGGCTCGTACCGCCAGCCAAACGCGGAAAACGGGTTCCAATCGACGCGCCAGCCTTTGCTCTGTCACCTTCGTTTGTTCGCACCTTCAACGCAGCCTACTGGCGCAAAGTACCTGTACGCGGGCGGACAGTCGTAAAACCCATCGAAGACTTCTTCTTCCCTCTGGATAAATTGCACGATTGGAACCGCCTATACGGCAAATCCGGCTTCTATCAGTTCCAATGCGTCGTTCCCCTTGAGGCTGTGGGCGAACTCCGCAACATCCTGGAGGCCGTTGCGAAATCAAGCATGGCATCTCCGCTGGCGGTCCTAAAGCGCATGGGCCCGGGGGCGGCAGGAATGATGTCGTTCCCGATGGAGGGCTATACACTCGCGGTGGATTTGCATGCAGCTCATCGACCTGCACCGCTGATCGAACGACTGGAAGCAATGGCGCGGGATGCCGGGGGACGGATCTATCTTGCGAAGGACTCTCTTGCATCGTCGGCGACGGTAAAGGCGATGTACCCCGCTTGGCGAGAGTGGTCGGATGTTGTTGCCAAACATGATCCCGATCAGACGATGCTCACGGATCTGGTACGTCGCCTTCAACTGAGGGAGACGACATGAGCGGGAAACAAGAGAACTGGTTTATTCTTGGCGGCTCATCCGCAATGGCGCGCGCATTGGCCCGAAAAACTGCTGAACAGGGTGCAAACGTGTTTACGGCAGGGCGCGATCGGTGTGACCTTGAGGCAATCGCGGCCGACTGCAAGCTGCGAGGGGCGCCTGTCGCCGAGGTGCTCGAATTTGACGCGCGTGACTCTGCGGGATACCCGGCAATTTTCAATCGGCTAAATAAAACCACAGGTCTCCTAAATATAGCGGTGTTTGTCGGATCGATGCCTCCTCAGGACGCGATCGACTCCAATCCCGATCTGATTTCGGGGGTCGTGGCGGACAGCTTCACAGGCCCAGCAACGATCTTATCCCAACTTGCCCCACTCGTAGAGGAACGCGGTGGAACAGTGGTCGGAGTAGGATCTGTAGCTGGAGATCGCGGTCGCATTGGTAACTACGTTTACGGTGCAGCGAAGGCAGGATTTCACACATATATGTCTGGGTTGAGAAACCGGCTTACCCGGTCTGGCGCGCATGCTGTGACCGTGAAACCTGGTTTCGTAGATACTGCGATGACATGGGGTCTGCCTGGAATGTTCTTGGTGGCCCCACCTGAAAAAGTAGCAGACGACATCCTTCGGGCAGTTAAGAGAAAGAAGGACGTCATATATACACCGTTCTTCTGGCGTTACATTATGCTCATCATCCGCTCTATCCCTGAACGCATCTTTAAGAAGCTCTCTGTCTGACCAGTGGGACGCATCTTGACCTGCTACGCCATGAGTACTTGTGGATTAGTGCATTACTTTGCCCCCAAGTGAGGCAGAGAGCAGGCTCGAACTCACGAGCCAATAAAAACACATCCGTCGGAGATGAGCTGTGGCGGACTTGCACATAGTCCACTGGCCACGCGCCAAGCAGCCAAGACCTTTGGAACGTAAGCACGCGTTTCTGCATATGGCGGGACGCCACCATGCTTGCGCACGGCGCCTTCCCCAGCATTGTACCCGGCAAGTATGAGCATCGGATCTTGGCTAAACTCTTTCATTAACCAATCAAGATAAGCTATTCCGCCTCTGATGTTCTCCGTCGGCACCTTGGAGTTCTTGACTCCGAAGCGCTCAGCCGTCGCGGGCATAAGCTGCATCAGGCCCTGGGCTCCTGCATGGCTCACAGCATCTGCACGACCAGCAGACTCAACTGATATAATGGCGGCGACAAGAGCAGGAGAAACTCGCGTCCCGATCGAGTGACGCAGGATCTCTTTCCCGTAGAGATCCGTAATCCGTCGCATATCCTGCAGCCGCGGACCATTTGGACCTCCGAGGGTTGCGATTGCGGAAACCGCCACGTCCAGACGATGCGGGCCTGCATTGTCAATGCTTGGAGATACAGCTGTCCAGAATGCAGCATAGACATCGTCCAGACCTTCGATCCGCACGATTTCGCGGTTGCGCCGTTCTTCGGCCTCTTCCTCGGTCACAGGAGGTGGTGAAAGTGCCCAAGGATCGTTCGCGGGATCAATTTGAACGGTAATGCGCTTGCCCGAAGTAAGGCCCGTGACACCAATGCGCTTCGGTTCCACCCCTGGCTCCCTAGGAGGCTCGTAAGGAGCCGGCGATGAAACATCGACACTGCCGGAATCTTCATCCTGAGAATGCGTGATCGTGGCGGTCGCGCAAAGAAGAAACGCCACGCCAAGCGCCTTAACTATTTGGGGCATCTTTGGCCTCTTTACTGCTCTGAGACTAAAATGCCAGTTTTGAGGGCCAATCGCGAGCAAAAACAACCTGATGAGGGTCGGTCAAAGTTGGGCAATTGGTATTGGAAACGGTAACAATCCTTAACTGTCCAGTCGATTATCCCGCCGCCGCACTCGAGATTAGGAAAATATATTTATATATTACAGTATCTTAAGAGATTTTTCCTGGACGGTCCGCCGTTCCGCAAAACGTACGATCCGGGTCAAACTCTCGCCCAAATTGAACGGCCATATGCACTTCATGCCAAGGCGGCAAAGGGCCTAGAGGATTGCCTGTGTAAGTTGTCGCCAGGGTGGAGTGAAACTGAGCGTAGATGGAAACGGAGACGAGATATGGAATTCTTCAAGATCACTAAGCGGTTCAAAGACGACGAAGACGGCGCAGTCACGGTTGACTGGGTTGTGCTGACGGCTGCCATCGTTGGCCTCGGCGTCGCCGTTATCGGTTCGGTTCGTACGGCGACGACGTCGCTCGGCGAGCGGATCTCGCAAGAGATTGACGCACAGGTCGTTGGCTCGAGCTAAGCGATCCTAGGGAGGCGGCGCGCAATCAGGCACGCCGTCATCTCTTTTTTAGGCGGGAGCACCCGCCAAAGGAGACGAGACATGGAATTCTTCAAAATTACTAAGCGGTTCAAAGACGACGAAGACGGCGCAGTCACGGTTGACTGGGTTGTGCTGACGGCTGCCATCGTTGGCCTCGGCGTTGCCGTTATCGGTTCGGTTCGTACAGCGACGACGTCGCTCGGCGAGCGGATCTCGCAAGAGATTGACGCACAGGTCGTCGGCTCGAGCTAAGCCTCGTTGGGCTCCATGCCCATTCTAAGAGTTGCGATAGGGGCCGAACCGAAGAACGGATCGGCCCTTTTCTTCCGGATCATGGCGCAAAATCGGCGCCGCCTGTGCCAGCGGGGATCTGATTTGGATGTCGGGAGACACATAAATGTGGATCAAGATTAGAGACTTTATAGAGGGCGAAGACGGCGCGGTCACCGTTGATTGGGTTGTTCTCACAGCTGGAATTTGCTTCTTCAGCGTCGTCATTGTTGGTTCAATCCAGCAATCGGTTGCGGACAAATCTGAGGGAATCGGAGCGGGCGTCCTCTTAGAAGGAACAGCAGCCCTCGAATACGGCCAAGACACAAACTAAGGTAAGTTGGCAGAGGCCTAGCCTCATTAGCCAAAGCGACTCTTCGGTCAGGCTAAGGTCTCCCGCGCAAATGCGGGGAGGCCTTCTTGCATTATTTGACATGTCGGCATTGGCGATTTCTGCAAACTCCCATCAGATATCCGCTTTCTGTCCACGCTCTCGCCACAATTGACACCTCCTAGTCTGCAGGAAGACGTGTGTCGGTTTTGGGGGCTATGCCGCCGGACCGCGGTTGAGAAAGGAAAGGAAACGTCATGCGTTTGGTGTTTATGTTCGTCCTTCTCCTTGGGCTGGGACTTGCCGGGTTCGCGGTCTACATGGCCCAGGAGTATATTAGCGAAAACGAAGCGCAGCTCGCGAAGGAGCGCGCTGCCCGATCCCAAATCGTCCCGACGACGGATGTGTTTGTGACAACAAAAGCAATTCGATACGGAGATCGATTGGATAAGTCCGATGTGCGAAAGGTTCGTTGGCCGGTGGATGGTGTGCCGAAAGGTGCATTCACAGAACTCGAAGTACTGTTCCCGGAAGGTGAGGATCCTCGTACCGTACTGCGTGCGATGGAACCCGGAGAAGCCATTCTACAGGTCAAGGTTACGCGACCAGGTGAAGATGCGGGCGTCAGCTCAAAACTTGCACCAGGAATGCGCGCATTCGCCCTTCGCGTCGACGTGGCCTCAGGTGTGTCTGGCTTCCTACGTCCAGGAGACCGCGTGGATGTGTATTGGACGGGCTCAAACATCGAGACTTCGGGCGGGACGCGTGAGTTTACGAAGCTGATCCAAGCCAACATTAAGTTGATCGCCGTCGATCAATCGGCCGACGAAGATAAGAACAATCCTGTCGTAGCACGGACCGTAACAGTCGAAGCGACGCCCGTTCAGGTCGCCTCACTGGCACAGGCGCAAGCTACGGGTCGTCTTCAATTGTCTCTGGTCGGCGCACAGGACGAGAACGTTACAGATACAATCGCGGTCGACCAAGGGACGTTGCTCGGGATCGAGGAAGAGGTCGTTATCGTGCGCGAGAAGGAAAAGGTGTGCACCGTCCGAACGCGCAAGGGCGCCGAAATGGTCGACGTACGCGTGGACTGCCCGACTAACTGATTGTTGAAAACAGACAAGTCTTTCGGGGGGCGTCGGTCCCCCGATGCCTTATTTAGGGGTCTGCGGTGAAGCAACCGCAACCTGTCCGACTGTGTTGCGACTTATCCACATTAGGCCTAACGGCCAATTGTTTGATTATTGCAAAAAAAGCGCACCTCAAGCATTCTGCCGCCAGTCACGGGCGCTTAGACCCGAAATGAGGCGTGATCGGAAAGGCAGGTCACATGAAAATCGACCGATTTGTGAAGGCGGCCCTGCTGGGGTTCGCCGTTGCGACTACAACAGTACCAGTGGCAGAGGCCCAGACCCTTCGCGTACTTCGGGGCGAAGCGTCGAGCACTTTGAACGTAGCCATTAACCGCGCGGTTGTGGTGGAGGCAGAAGAGCCCTTCGCCGAACTCTCAATCGCCAACCCGGGCATCGCGGATATCTCCACTTTGTCCGACCGCACAATTTACGTTCTCGGCCGCGCGCCGGGCCGTACAACCCTCACCCTTCTCGGGCCCGAAGGAAACTTGATCGCAAACGTCGAAGTAGCGGTCGCACCGGACGTTGCCGAATTCAAAGAGCGCCTTCGCCAAATTCTTCCTGGAGAAGCGATCGAGGTTCGGACCGCCAACGACGGGATCGTACTTTCGGGCGTTGTTAGCTCGATCGTTAAGCTCGACAGGGCTTTGGACCTTGCCCAGCGCTACGCGCCAGGCCGCGTATCAAACCTAATGGTTGTCGGTGGGACACAACAGGTTCAACTGAAAGTTCGGTTCGTTGAAATGAATCGGTCAGTCTCGAAAGGGCTGAGTGGTGGTCTGGCGGCAACCGATGCTGGATCCGAATCGGCCGGCAGCTTGGCTCTTGGTCAAGCGCAGCTAAACGAGGGGACGATCATTGGCGACGGCAACAGCGCCAACGTTCTGGTACCGGAAGTCGCCGATGGCGGTGCAGGTCAACTCGCGCTGGCATTTCTAACTGGCGGCATCGAGCTTAGCGTGATCTTGGAAGCACTTGAGTCCAAGAGCTTGGTCCGGACACTTAGTGAGCCGAACCTCGTAACCCTCTCAGGTCAGCAGGCAACATTCCTAGCTGGTGGCGAATATCCGATCCCGGTTGATGATGGCGACGGTGGCACTCAGATTGAGTATCGTCCATTCGGTGT
>CAWUIX010000079.1:0-7738 GCA_963922395.1 uncultured Rhodobacterales bacterium
GATCCAGCCGGTTCAGACGGCGTTCACGAATGCGGAACGGATCCGGCGCGACCGGCTTCAGGCCCATGCTATTGAGGCGGCGGAGCAGTGCGGCGGGACGTTTGTTCCGGATGTCGGTGACCTTCGCCGTTTGGGTGATGTGTTGGCGGCGTGGCCAGAGGACCGGCAGCTTTTGTTCTGTGACGAAACCAAGGTGGGCGAGGTGCCGGCGGACCTGTCCGTCTTGCCGGAGGGTCCTTGGGCCCTTCTGATCGGGCCCGAGGGTGGGTTTTCGGATGAGGAAAGGGCGCGCCTGACCGCACTGGAGCAGGCGCATGTGATGAGCCTTGGTCCCCGCATTCTGCGGGCCGACACCGCGGCGGTTGCGGCGTTGACGCTTTGGCAAAACGCACTTGGGGACTGGCGGTGACCACGGCCCGCCTTCACGTGCTGACAGCAACCGAGGCGCCCACAGCCGTGATTCTAAGGCGTGGGCCGACGCGGCATGTGGCCTCGCTCCTGTGGAACCGGGAGACGGATGAGATCACGCTTGGTCAGTGGCTCAAGGGCCGGATCTATGAGCATCGTTCTGACCTGTCGCCGGATGGTAAGCACATGGTCTGGTTTGGCGGCACGCGCCGAACGATCGGGCAAGGCAGCTGGCACACTGTTGTCTCGCGGGCCCCGTGGCTGCGCGCGATTGTGTTTCTTCCGCAGGACTGGACCTGGCACGGGGGTGGCGCGTTTACGGAGGACGGGCGTGTCTTTCTGAATGGTGGCGGGGTGCTGCCCGAGAATTCCGATGGGCTGCGCCCCGCGCCGCAGGATTCTTTCCCCCATGGGACGGACGGATTTCACATGGGCGGGCTTTATGCGGCGATGATGGCTCGGCGCGGATGGATTCGTACCGCGGGAGATCGTTATGAGACCAAGCTGGCGACAGGGTTGCCGCATGGGTGGAGTCTGAGGTTGTCCTTCGTGCTTCATGCGAAGAACAGAAGCATCATTTCACACGCTTATTCGCTCGCTCATCCGGAATACGGGCATCGACCCTGCCCGGATTGGGAATGGGCCGAACCGTGGGAGGGTGGCATGCACTTCGCTGCGCGGGGGTGCCTCTTCGCGTCTGAGATTGGAGCCAAAGGGGCGATTGGTGAGCCCCGGGAAATAGCCGATCTCAATGGTATGGAATTTGAGCGGATTCGAGCGCCTTACGACACGTGAGCGCGATGGTTGCGTGACAGGTCCGTGGGGCCCACATATTCTATCGAGCGCGGGGCGCGGGAATGAACGGAACGACGCCATGAGCTTTGTCAGGCCAGAGGTGGTGCAGGGTTTGAACCGCTGGCGGGAATCGTTGGCGGGCGGTGCGTCGGCCTGCCTCGGGGCATTCTGGATGGTCACGGAGACCGGCGCGCTTCAGATCATCGGGACCGTTTTAGCCGTTGGGGGTGCGCTTCTTTTCTTCGCCGGGGTCCAGCGCGCGAGGTTCCGGCGGGGTGCGGGTGGGCCCGGTCACGTCCATGTGGACGAGGGCCAATTGACCTATTTCGGTCCGTTCGAAGGCGGCAGCGCTGCAGTCAGTGATCTGATCCGATTGGACCTTGACCCCAGCGACGGTGGCGAAGGCGCATGGGTTGTGCACCACAACGGAGGCGAGCCGCTGTCTATTCCGGTGAACGCGTCAGGCGCAGAGGCCCTCTTCGACGTTTTCGCGAGCCTGCCCGGGATTGAGACTGGCGAGTTGCTTGCCCGCTTGAACGCAGAGCCCGCTGAACGAATTGTGATCTGGGAGCGCGATCCAAAGCGCCTGCATTGACTTCCGCGACCGGCAAAGTCATGTCGCGGGTCTGACACGCGGGCAAGACGGGACGCCAGAGATGTCGATACCCCAATCCGGTGGCGGGCCGATCGAACGGCCTGCGCAGCTGGCCGAATATCTGGAATCGGGATGCAAGCCCCGCGCCGATTGGCGCATCGGCACCGAGCACGAGAAGTTCGGCTATTGCAAAGATACGCTGACCCCCCTGCCCTATGACGGCCCACGGTCGATCCGCGCGATGCTGGAAGGCCTGCGGGACCGGTATGGCTGGAGCCCCGTGGAAGAAGCGGGAAACATCATCGGGCTGGAAAAGGACAGCGCGAATGTGTCGCTGGAGCCCGGTGGACAGCTGGAGCTGTCCGGGGCGCCGCTCGAGACGATCCACGAGACCTGCGACGAGGTGAATGCCCACCTGAAGGAGGTGCAAAGCGTCGCCGACGAGATGGGCGCAGGCTTCATTGGGTTGGGCGCTGCCCCGCATTGGCGTCATGAAGACATGTCGCGGATGCCAAAGGGCCGCTACAAACTGATGACCGAGTACATGGGGCGCGTGGGCACCCATGGGACGCAGATGATGTACCGGACCTGCACGGTTCAGGTGAACCTCGACTTCTCGGACGAGGCGGACATGGTGAAGAAGATGCGCGTGGCGCTGGCGTTGCAGCCGGTGGCGACCGCGCTTTTTGCCAATTCGCCGTTCTTTGAAGGCACGCTGAACGGTCACAAATCCTGGCGTTCGCGGATCTGGCGCGATCTTGATGCAGACCGGACGGGCATGTTGCCGTTCGTGTTTGAGGATGGCTTCGGGTTTGAACGCTGGGTGGACTATGCGCTCGATGTGCCGATGTATTTTGTCTATCGCGATGGGAAATACATTGATGCCCTGGGACAGTCTTTCCGGGACTTTATGGAAGGCCGTTTGCCCGCTCTGCCAGGCGAGATCCCGACGCTGTCGGACTGGGCGGATCACCTGACCACGATCTTCCCAGAAGCGCGATTGAAGAAGTTCATTGAAATGCGCGGCGCTGATGGTGGGCCGTGGCGGCGGTTATGTGCGCTCCCGGCGCTTTGGGTGGGGCTGACCTACGATCAGGGCGCGCTCGACGCGGCGTGGGACCTTGCGAAGGGGATCGATGCGGAAACGCGTGAGGCGCTGCGCGTTGCCGCCTCTGTCGAGGGCCTTCAGGGAGAGGCGGGCGGTGTGAAACTGCACGACCTTGCGCGCGAGGCGGTTGATATCGCGCGGTCCGGGTTAGCGGCGCGGGCGCGGCCGGGGGCCGGGGGGCTTATCCCCGATGAGACGCACTTCCTGAACGCGCTGGAGGAAAGTGTCGCCTCGGGAGAGGTCCCGGCAGATGAGTTGGTCGCCCGGTACCATGGCGCGTGGGACGGGGATGTCACCCGCGTCTTCGGCGAATACAGCTACTGATCTGGTGCTTTAGTCGGGGCGGACGCTCATCACGAAGGCGCGCACCTTCTCTTCCGGCATTTCGCAGGGCTTCAGGAGCGCGTCCCCCGATGCGAGCCGATAGAGGTTCATGCTGATGTAATCGGCGCCGCCGAGTTCCTCGGCCTCAAGCTTTTGGCTTCGGGCGCAGGCATATTGGGACTTTGTCACCCTGTAGCGGCGGCCATTGGCGGTGGCACCGTATCCGCCAAAGGGAAGTGCATCGAACGCGGTCAGGAACTCCGGGTCGGCGCTCATTTACCCGCTCCGATCCGGGGCTCGGTCCCCGCGGCGATCCGGCGGATGTTTGCGCTGTGGCGGAAGAGCACAAGAGCGGCCAGGCAGGCCGTCAGAGCGGTTCCTTCAGGCCACCCAAGCACAACGGCCCAGATCGGGGCGAGGACCGCGGCAACCAGGGCAGAGAGCGAGGATATGCGGCCAATGGCGGCGACCACGAGCCAGGTGAGACAAGCAGCGAGGCCCACGGGCCATGCGAGAGCGATCAGGGTTCCAAGAAACGTCGCCACGCCTTTCCCGCCCCGAAATCCCAGCCAGACCGGGAAGAGGTGGCCCAGAAATGCGGCGCCCCCGGCGATCTGGGCCGCGTCTTCCCCGAGGGTTAGCCGGGCAATCAGGACTGCGATTGCGCCCTTGCCTGCATCGAGGAGAAGGGTGGCCGCCGCCGCGGGTCTGTTGCCTGTCCGAAGGACATTCGTGGCGCCGATATTGCCCGATCCGATCTGGCGCAGATCGCCCAGGCCCAGGGCCCGCGTGATGACAATGCCAAAGGGGACAGAGCCCAGCAGGTAAGCCAGGATCGCGGTCAGGGCGAGCAGGGCGGGAGCGGTTTCAATCGGTGGCACGGGTGGCGGGTCCTTGGTGCGTGCCCTCTTCTTCGGAGCTTCCGTTCCGGATGGCAAGTCCGGATGGATTTAGAGCCGATACTCCAACAGTGGAAGGTGACGGCCCGGGATCGAAACGGAAGGGGCGGATCCGATTTCCAGAGCACCCATGCGCTTGTAAAACGATGCGGCATCCGGGTCGGCCTCGATCATTAAACGATCGGCACCGCCGCTGCGTGACACGCGAACCGCCCAATCAAATAGCAGGCGGCCGAGACCCAGACCCATCGCATCAGGATCAACAAAGAGCTTCTCGAGATCGGCTTTGCCATCAGACAAGCCAACTTGCACGACGGCCTGTGGACCCCGCGCATCCGCGATCAGCCCAGAGCGATACACCGAAAGGTCTGATGGATGCCATGTCAGCTCCTCCCGGCAGGCGTTCATGAAGGCTTCGTCGTAACCCCAGTGCGCCTTGGACTTCAGGCAGAGTTCTGTAAGCGCCTCAAGTTCATCCAGTCGAGGAGCCCGGACCTTGATCATCCAGGAAAAACCCGAGCCCCGCCGACCCAGGTTCCCTGAACCTTGCCTTGCATGCGCGCGCCGTCGAACGGTGTGTTCTTGGATTTCGAATTGAGCTTGGACCGGTCGAGGACGAAGGGCGCATCCGGATCGAAGAGCACCAGATCAGCAGGTGCGCCGGGGCTGAGGCGCCCGCTGGGTAGTCCGAGGCGGTTGGCCGGGTTAAAGGCCAGTGCGCGGAAGAGTTGCGGGAGTGTCAGATCGCCCGCGTGATAAAGGCCGAGGGCGGCTGGAAGGAGTGTTTCCAATGCGACGGCGCCAGAAGCCGCCTCCTCGAATGGAAGGCGCTTCGATTCTTCGTCTTGCGGGGTGTGCATTGATGAGATCACATCAATCAGGCCACTTGCGACCGCCTCGACCACCGCCCGGCGATCCTCTTCTGACCGGAGCGGCGGCTTGACCTTAAAGAAGGTGCGGTAGTCGCCGATGTCGAGTTCGTTGAGCGTCAGATGATGGATGGACACCCCGGAGGTGACATCTAGACCTGCGGCCTTCGCACGCTCCAGACGGCGCAGGGCCCGTGCGGTTGTGATCTGGTCGGCGTGGTAGCGGACGCCGGTCATTTCGGCCACGGCCAGGTCCCGGTCGAGGCCCATCCGCTCGGCCATCTGGGATACGGCGTGCAGGCCTTTCAGGCTCGCGAATTTTCCAGACGTGGCGGCGGCGCCTGCAGATAGCCCCGGATCCTGAGGGTGACCGATGCCGAGGGCGCCCAGCGCGCGGGCGTAGGTAAGGCAGCGGGAGAAAACCTTGGTGTTCGTGACCACAGCATCACAATCGGTGAAGGCGGCGGCGCCCGCATCCTGAAGAAAGCCGATTTCGACCATCTCCCGCCCGTCGCGCCCCTTGGTGAGCGCGGCCATGGGCAAGACTCGGACCGGGGCGGCCTCGTTGGCGCGGCGGGTCACAAATTCGAGTGTTTCAGGCGTGTCGATGGCTGGAAGGGTGTCCGGCCGGGTGACCATCGTCGTGACGCCACCGGCGGCGGCAGCAAGACCGGCGGAGCGGAAGCTCTCCTTATGCCGCTCGCCGGGTTCGGACACTTTGACCCCAATGTCCACGATCCCCGGGGCGAGACACTTCCCACCGCAATCGATGACATCAGAGGGTCCATCCGCCTGGACGTCTGGTCCCATGGCGACGATCTGGCCGTCCCGGACCAGAAGCGCACCTTCGCTTTCGGATCCTTCGGGGTCGATCAGCCGGGCGTCGAGAAAGATCGTTTGGGTCATCGGAAGGCCATCAGACATAGAAGAGAAAGAGCGCGAGAACGAGGATGACGATCAGGCCCAGGGCCACGAGCAGGGCCCAGGTCTTGCTCGCCCGAAACGGCGGGGTTTCCGGTCCGTCGTCGGTAGGAAGGCTGCCTTTTGCGGCGTCAGAGCTGAGGTCTTCGAAAGACGGCATGGCGGGCGGCTCGTTGTAGGTTGCGATTAAGGTGATCGCTTCGCTGGGCCGGAGTGCCGTCTCATTGCCGCCAAAGGCGCGCGAGAGGATGACGACGGCGTGTCCAGAGAGAGCATCCAACCGTGTCTTGTCCTGCGCAACCATCTCTGCCGGGAGCCCGATGCCTTCTGTGAGATAGGCCGACAGCGTCATGGGCTTGAGTTCCTTCAGACGCAGGACGTCCACAAAGTCCGGATCGAGTGTCTGAATGCCAAGGGCGGCGGCCATCACTGACGCCTCACCCTGCCGCCAGGGCTTGGCTGCCGCGTCATCGAGATTGAGCGCGAAGACCCGCACCACCCCGTGCTCGTCGGCTGCAACCTCCAGCGGCGCGCTCATTGCGCGGAGACCCATATGACGATCGCGACCATCGCAAAGATCACCAAAAGGGCGACCATCGCGACGCGCCCGGACATTTTGGGGTCCTTCGGCTCCTGCATCAGGCCATGACCCCGCCGTCCGCCCGGGACAGGCGCAGATTTCGGGCGAGAAGATCCATCGCCGCCATGCGAACGGCGACACCCATTTCCACCTGCTCCTGAATGACCGAGCGGTTGATGTCGTCGGCAATGGTGCCGTCAATTTCGACACCGCGGTTCATGGGGCCGGGATGCATGACGATGGCGTCCGGTGCCGCGTGGGCCAGCTTTTCGGCGTCCAGTCCAAAGCGGTGATAATACTCGCGCTCCGACGGGATGAAGCCGCCGTCCATCCGCTCGCGCTGAAGCCGGAGCATCATGACCACGTCCGCGTCCTTCAGGCCGGCGGACATGTCATCCGTGACCTCAACGCCCCAGTCCGCAATGCCGGCCGGCATCAGGGTCGGTGGGCCGATCAGAGTTACCCGGTTTTCCATCTTGCCCAGGAGAAAAATGTTCGAGCGCGCCACACGGCTGTGGGCGATGTCGCCGCAGATCGCGATCCGCAGGCGATGCAAGCGCCCCTTCGCCCGGCGAATCGTCAGGGCATCGAGCAGGGCCTGCGTGGGGTGTTCGTGCCGCCCGTCACCTGCGTTCAGGACGGCGCAGTTCACTTTCTCCGCAAGCAGGTTCACCGCGCCCGAATGCGGGTGCCGAACCACAAGAAGGTCGGGGTGCATCGCGTTCAGGGTCAGCGCGGTGTCGATCAGCGTCTCGCCCTTTTTGATCGACGAGGCCTGAAGCGTCATGTTCATCACGTCCGCGCCGAGGCGTTTGCCCGCAAGCTCGAAACTGGCCTGTGTGCGTGTGGAGGCCTCGAAAAACATGTTGATCTGGGTGAGGCCCGCAAGGGCGTCGGCGTGCTTCACGTCCTGACGGTTGAGATCCACATAGGTCTCGGACAGATCGAGAAGCGTGCGAATGTCGCTCTGGGAGAGCGCTTCGATCCCCAGAAGATGACGCTGGCTGAAGCTCATGGAAGGGCTGACCCGCTGTTTCGGCTCTCTATAGAAAGCCCGCCGCGCGGCGACAAGGATTTACCTCGCCTGTCGGCGGCCCTAGTTTCGCGGGATGGACCCGGCCAACATGCGTGCACTTCTGGAATGGCAGATCGAACTCGGTGCGACCGAGGCGATTGGCGACGCGCCAATCAATCGGTTCGACGTGCCGAAGGAGCGGGCCAAACCGAAGGCCGAGAAAG
>CAWUIX010000080.1:0-7718 GCA_963922395.1 uncultured Rhodobacterales bacterium
CCGGAATCCGCTTTCCCGCGGTGCCAATTCTGTGAAACACCGGTTTCATGACACTTAACGGCACGACCGCGATCGTGACGGGGGGCGGGGCCGGCTTTGGGGCGGGGATCGCTCGGGCGTTTGCGCGCGAGGGCGCTTCGGTGATGGTGGGCGATGTGAACGCTGACACCGCGCAGGCCGTTGCGGATGAGATTGGCGGTTCATTTCAGAGCGTCGATGTGGCCGACGGCGCGAGCGTTCGGGACATGGCGCAGGCGGCGCTCGCGGCCTGGGGTCGGATTGATATTCTGGTGAACAATGCCGGGATCACGCATCTGCCTGCTGCGTTGGAGGAGGTCAGTGAGGCCGACTTTGACCGGGTGCTCGCGGTCAACGCGAAGTCGGTCTATCTGACGGCGCGCGAGATCGTTCCGCAGATGAAGGCGCAAAATCAAGGAGTTATCCTGAATGTGGCGTCGACTGCGGGGGTTTCGCCGAGGCCGCGGCTGAATTGGTATAACGCGTCGAAAGGCTGGATGATCACGGCGACGAAGGCGATGGCGGTGGAGCTGGCGCCGTTTGGAATTCGGGTGAATGCGATCAATCCGGTGGCCGGGGAGACGCCTCTCTTGAAGTCGTTCATGGGGGAGGACACGCCGGAGGTGCGGGCGAAGTTCCTGTCGACGATCCCAATCGGGCGGTTTTCGACGCCCGAAGATATGGGGAACGCGGCGCTTTACCTCTGTTCAGACGAAGCGAGCATGGTGACTGGAGTGGCCATGGAAGTGGACGGTGGGCGGTGCATTTGAGGCCGCACAACGCGTACACAAGCTGTACACAGGGTGTACACCGCTGATGCCAAAATCGGGCAAAAAGAACCTGATTACGGACGTTTCGGGCGTTCTGGTCGGTAACGCCTCGGATACGAAGGTTAAAACCGGGGTAACAGTTCTTACCTCGGATCGTCCCTTTGTGGCGTCGGTTCACGTGATGGGCGGGGCGCCGGGGACGCGGGAAACCGACCTTCTTGATCCCTCGAACACGGTTCAGGAGGTGGATGCGCTGGTCCTATCTGGCGGGTCGGCCTTCGGGCTGGAGTCCGCGTCGGGTGTTTCCAACGCGCTGCGGACCGCGGGGCGTGGGTTCAACGTGGGCGCCGTCAATGTGCCGATTGTGCCAGCGGCGATCATTCTGGACGTGGGTCGCTCTGGTGGCGATGTCGATTGGGCCGATCCGCCGTGGCGCGGTTTGGGGGCTGAGGCCTTTGCAGCGGCAGATGAGAGTTTTGAGATCGGGAGTGCAGGCGCCGGAACGGGTGCGACCTGCGCGACGCTCAAGGGCGGGTTAGGGTCGGCTTCCGAACAGCTTGAGAATGGCGCGATGGTTGGGGCACTGGCCGTTGCGAACCCGATTGGTCATGTGACCGTTGGGGATGGGCCAGCGTTCTGGGCTGCGCCCTTTGAGATCGGGGGGGAGTTTGGCGGTCTGGGCCTGGCGCGCGCGCCAGAGGTCATTCCGCCGACCAAGGTCGAGGCGCGCAGCGCGACGGCGATTGCCATTGTGGCGACAGATCTGGCGCTGAGCAAAGTTCAGTGCAAGCGCATGGCGGTGATGGCGCATGACGGAATCGCGCGGGCGATTGTTCCGTCGCATACCCCATTTGATGGCGATCTGGTTTTTGCCGCAGCGACGGGGCGTGGGCCTGAAGCGAGCGATCTGGACATGATCCGGGTGGGTCATGCGGCGGCGACCTGTCTGGCGCGAGCGATTGCACGGGCGGTTTATGAGGCGACCCCTGCGCCGGGGGATGCGCAGCCGACGTGGCGGGAGCGGTTTGGCTGAGGCGGGTTCCTGCCCTTTTGGTCGTGCGCTACTTCACAAGTAATTCGACAAGCTGACTGTCCGCAGACGCTAAGTCGTCAATGACATCGTAGTGGTGCTTTCCCTTTGCGATTGTGAGCGTGGACCCCGTCCACGCCTCATGGAGCCAGCGGGCCTGGTCGATGAAGGCGGGGCGCTCTGCGCCGCCGACCCAGACGTGGATCGGGACGTCGAGCGATGGGGTGGAAAGTGTCGGGCTTTCGGCGATTGCGGCGGCTTCGTCGAGCTGGAAGTCGGCGTTCATCGATGTCTCTAGGAGCGGGCGGAGGTCCGTGACCGGGGAGATTGGTATGATCGCTCGGATGCGGGTTTGCACCTCTGCCGAAAGGGCCGAATCCGCCATGGCCATGCGCGCGACGAGGTGGCCACCAGCGGAATGACCTGTCAGCGCGATAGGACCCTGGATGTGATTGGCGGCTGTCGACACGGCGGCGGAGATCGAGCGGGTGATGTCCGCAATCCGGACCTCAGGGGCGAGCGGGTACGACGGCAGCGCGACGGCCCAGCCCCGCGCTGTCGCGCCTTGGGAGAACTGGGACCAGTAGCCCCGGTCGAGCATCCGCCAGAAGCCGCCGTGGACGAAGACGACAAGGCCTTCTGGACGCCCGGCGGGGTAGAACAAGTCGAACTTTTCCCGCTCGTGGGGCCCATAGGGAAGGTTCAGCCGGGCACGCCCAATCGTGGCTTCGGTTTCGCGATGGATCCGCGCGTCCTCCGCCCAGCGATCCGGGAAGGACGGGCCGTCCGGGATGTGGTCCATGTTGTTGTAGGCGTCGTCGTTCTGCATGGGTGAACCTCTGTCTGGACTTCCGCTTCATTGGGGTACATCAAGCGCTCAAAGACTGGCCAGCCCCGGGAGGACAGAATGCTGGACTCGACGACCGATCTTCAATCGATGCTGAACGACCCTGAGCTTCTTGCGACGCGCGCCTATCTGGCGGGCGAATGGGTGTCGACGGACAAGACCTTTGACGTGACGAACCCTGCACGCGGCGACGTGATTGCCAAGGTGGCGGATGTGGACCGTGCGGCGACCGCCGACGCGATTGCCGCCGCCAATAGGGCGCAGAAGGAGTGGGCCGCGAAGACCGCGAAGGAGCGGTCGAATATCCTGCGCGCCTGGTTCAATCTGATGGTCGCACATGCCGACGATCTGGCCACGATCCTGACCGCCGAGCAGGGCAAGCCGATCTTCGAGTCCAAGGGCGAGATTATGTACGGCGCCTCGTTCATCGAGTGGTTCGCCGAAGAGGCCAAGCGAATCTATGGCGAGTCGATCCCGGGCCACCAGCCGGACAAACGCCTGCAGGTGATCAGCCAGCCGATTGGTGTCTGCGCTGCGATCACGCCCTGGAACTTCCCCAACGCGATGATCACGCGGAAGGTGGGCCCTGCCCTTGCTGCCGGCTGTTCGGTACTGGTGCGGCCTGCATCGCTGACGCCCTTGTCGGCTTTGGCCCTTGGCGTTCTGGCCGACCGGGCCGGTTTGCCGAAAGGCGTGTTGTCGATTGTGCCGTCTACGGATTCCCGTGGAATCGGGCAGGAATTCTGCGAAAACCCGCTTGTGCGGAAGCTGACCTTTACCGGGTCGACCGAGGTGGGTCGGGTTCTTCTGCGGCAGGCCGCCGATCAGGTGATGAAGTGCTCGATGGAGCTTGGCGGCAACGCGCCGTTCATCGTGTTCGATGATGCGGATCTGGATGCAGCCGTCGAAGGCGCGATTGCGTGCAAGTTCCGCAACAACGGCCAGACCTGTGTCTGTGCCAACCGGATCTACGTGCAGGACGGGATCTACGATGCCTTTGCCGAGGCTCTGGCCAAGCGGCTGGCCGCGATGAAGGTGGGTGACGGGCTGGACGGTGCCGATCTTGGGCCGCTGATCAATGCGGACGCGGTCGACAAGGTGAAAGAGCATATCGAGGACGCGACGTCGAAGGGCGGTGTCGTCTTCTATGGCGGGCAGGCGCACGATCTGGGTGGCCTCTTCTTCGAGCCGACCATCGTGACCGGTGCGACGCAGGAGATGGCGGTGGCCACGGACGAAACCTTTGGCCCCCTCGCCCCGCTGTTCCGCTTCACCGATGAGGACGAGGTGATCGAGATGGCCAATGACACGATCTTTGGCCTTGCCTCCTACTTCTACGCCAAGGATCTGAGCCGGGTGTACAAGGTGGCCGAGGCGCTCGAATACGGGATCGTGGGCGTGAACACTGGGATCATCTCGACCGAGGTTGCTCCGTTCGGCGGTGTCAAGCAGTCGGGTCTGGGCCGCGAGGGATCGCGGCACGGGATCGAGGACTATCTGGAGATGAAGTACATCTGCCTGAGCGTCTGATCCCAGGGCGGTTTTGACGGAACCGGGATCTGCCGGTACCGTCAAACCATGCCACGGGATTACAGCCTCTTGGGGGAAGATGGCGCGCGCGCGGTCGATAGCGGGCTCGCGAATGCGTCCTGGTTTCGACCCGATGTTCCGCCCGAGGACATACGCCGATTGATGGAGAAATCCGACCTGCGGGCGGGGCGGGATGCCGCCTTGTGGCTTGGCCTGATGGTAGGTTTCGCAGGGATTGGCATCGCCCTCTGGCCAAACTGGTGGTCGGCGCCGTTCTGGCTGGCCTATGGCGTCCTCTATGCGTCGGGCGCGGATTCCCGCTGGCATGAATGCGGGCATCGGACGGCGTTTAAGACCGGCTGGCTGAACACCGTGATCTATCAGATCGCAAGCTTCATGCTGATGCGGTCCCCCACGGCCTGGCGCGCGAGCCATGTCCGCCACCATACCGATACGATCATCGTGGGTCGCGATCCCGAGATTGTCGCCATGCGCCCACCCGACCTTTGGAAAGTGGGGCTCAATATCTTTGGGCTGACCGATCTCTATTATTTTGTGCCGCGGATGTTCCTGCATGCCGCGGGCCGGATCGACCCCGAGGAGGCGACCTATCTGCGGGAGCAGGACTTTGCCCGCGTGATCCTGGAGGCGCGGATCTGGGTCGCGATTTATGCCGCAACGCTCATCCTGGCCCTATGGATGCAGAGCATCCTGCCGTTCATGGTGATCGGCGGGCCAAAGATCTATGGCTCCTGGCATATGATCATGACCGGTGTCCTGCAGCACCTCGGCCTTGCAGAAAACGTGACCGACCATCGGCTGAACACGCGGACCGTCCTGATGAACCCGATCAGTCGCTTCATTTACCTGAACATGAACTACCATATCGAGCATCACATGTTCACGATGGTGCCCTATTACCGGCTGCCGGAGCTGCATGAGATGATCAAGGGCGACCTGCCCGCGCCGGAGCCATCCGTCCCGGCGGCCTACCGCAAATTGCTCCCGGTTCTCTTCCGGCAATTGAAGTACGAAGACGCGGTGATCGTGCCTGATTTGCCCCCCGGCGCGGCGCCTTACAGGCCAGAAGTCGAGGCGCTTAGGCCCCACGCGGTCTGACCCGAGAGCTTTCATCAAAACGATATAATTCTGTTACGTGCGCGTCACCTGCCCCCGGCACTTCCGCTTGGGACCATTTGCAGGGGAGCACCATGACACTTCGTACACTTTGCCTGACCTCCGCCCTGGCGCTGGCTGCCGGCGGCGCTGTGGCGCAGGAGATGAGTTTTAACCGGATCGCCAGTTTTCCGGTGGTCGAGAACATGGCCGAGGGAGAGGATATCGCGCGCGAATCCTCGCCGGAGATCATTGCGGCGACGGCCGACGGGATGACGCTCGTCTACACCGACAGCCCCCTGGGCGTGATCGGCATGATCGATATCACTGACCCGGCCAACCCAGCGCCCCTGGGCAATATCGGGCTGGATGGCGAGCCGACCTCAGTAGTGATCGTCGGGCGCCGCGCCTATGTCGGTGTGAACACGTCTGAGAGCTACACCGCGCCGTCGGGGCACCTTGCGGTGATCGACATCGACAGCAAAACGCAAGTGGGCCGCTGCGATCTGGGCGGTCAGCCCGACAGCGTGGCCGTTGACAGCGATGGCAGCTTTATCGCCGTGGCGATCGAGAACGAACGCGATGAGGATCTGGGCGACGGCCGCGTGGGCCAGATGCCAGGCGGCACACTGGCGATGATCGATCTCGCCGACAACACCGCGCAGTGCGACACGTTCCGCACCGCGGATCTGACCGGTCTTGCCGATGTGGCGCCGGAGGATCCGGAGCCTGAATTTGTTGACATCAACGGCAATGACGAGGTGGTCGTCACGCTTCAGGAGAACAACCACATGGTGGTTGTGGGTCGGGACGGCACGATCCTGAGCCATTTCTCCGCGGGCGCTGTGGATCTGCCGAATGTGGACACCGCCGAAGAGCGGGCGCTCACCTTTGACGATAACCTGACCGGCGTCGTACGCGAACCGGATGCGGTGAAGTGGATCGACGACAATCACTTCGCCACCGCGAACGAAGGCGACATGGATGGCGGCTCGCGCGGCTTCACCATCTTCAACAAGGACGGCACGGTCGTTTTTGAAAGCGGGCTCAGCTTTGAATATGCCGTCGCGCAGATCGGCCACTACCCCGAGCGCCGGTCCGGCAACAAAGGCGTGGAACCGGAATCGGTGACGATGGGCGTCTTTGGCGGCACGCCGATGCTCTTTGTCGGGGCAGAACGGTCCTCGGTCGTCGGCGTCTACGACATCACGGACCCCACGAACCCGCAGCTGACCCAGCTTCTGCCTTCCGGCGTTGGGCCAGAAGGCTATGTTACGATCCCCGAGCGCAACCTTCTTGTCTCGGCCAATGAGGCCGACCTGATCGAAGACGGGGGCGCGCGGGCCCATGTGATGCTGTTTGAATATCAGACGGCGCCTGCCGCTTACCCGCATCTGACCAGCGCGGGGATCGAGCAGGAGAATGGGGCCCCCGTTGGCTGGGGCGCGATCTCGGGCATGGTGTCGGATGCCGACGGCATGATCTATGCCGTGAATGACAGCTTCTATGCGCTGCAACCCACGATCTTCAAAATCGATGCCAGCCAGACCCCGGCGCGGATCGTCGATGCGATCCGGGTAACGCGCGGCGGATTCCCAGCCCAAAAGCTCGACATGGAAGGCATCGCGCTTGATGGCGAGGGCGGGTTCTGGGTTGCGTCCGAAGGCCGGACCGACCGGGTGATCCCGCATGCGATCTATCAGGTGGGCGCCAATGGCGAGATCGAAGAAGAGATCGGCCTGCCGGCCGAACTGATGGCTGTGGAACGTCGTTTTGGTTTTGAGGGTATCACCAAAGTGGGCGACACGCTCTGGATGGCCGTTCAGCGGGAATGGAAGGACGATCCTGAAAACCACGTGAAACTTGTGGCCTACAACCATGAGACCGGGGAATGGGGCGCCGTTCACTATCCGAAAGCGGATCCGGACACCGGCTGGGTCGGTCTGTCGGAGATCGTGGCCCATGGCGATTTCGTCTATGTGGTCGAGCGGGACAACCAGCACGACTTCCGCGCGGTCACCAAGAGGGTCTACCGCATCCCGGCCGCCGAGATGCAGCCTGCGGCCCTTGGGGGCGATCTGCCCGTCGTCTCAAAGGAACTGGTGCGCGACCTCCTGCCGGACCTCGTCTCCACGGGCGGTTATGTCCTAGACAAAGTCGAAGGATTGGCCATCCAGCCGGATGGGACGGCCTGGATCTCGACCGACAATGACGGGGTCGACGACCATTCGGGCGAGACCATGTTCTTCTCGATCGGCCAGATGTAAGAGCACCCACCCCCACCCTTTCTTCTTGGGAGAAATACGGGTGGGGGGTCCGGGGGGCAAAGCCCCCCGGCGGATCGGCGCCGGAAGGCGCCGACCACTTTTTTCAAAACACCATCCAAGAATTGCAGTCCGGGCCGCGT
>CAWUIX010000081.1:0-7690 GCA_963922395.1 uncultured Rhodobacterales bacterium
CGGGATCGGAAAAATCATCATCTCCATGATGACAAAAAGCGGGCACTATACCCGAGGCTACGCCGCGGCAATCACGGCAGCCTCGGCCACCATCGGCCCGATCATTCCGCCGTCCATTCCCATGGTTCTCTACGCCCTCGTTTCAAACAGCTCGATTGGCTACCTGTTCCTGGGCGGCATCATTCCAGGCCTCCTCATGGGCGCGGTGCTCATGGCGCTGAATTCATGGATCTCGCATCGCCGAAACTTCGCGCTGGAAGAGCCAGTCCCCTTGCGCGAATTGCCAAGGCTCACCTTCAACGCCTTCCCCGCGCTCCTTATGCCCGCCATCCTGCTCTATGGCATCTATGGCGGTGTCACGACCCCGACAGAGGCCGCCGCCGTCGCCGCCTTCTACGCCCTGATCCTGGCCGCCGTCTTCTACCGTGCGCTGAAGGCCGGTGACCTCTTCCAGATCCTCGTCGAAAGCGCACGATCCTCCGCCGCCGTTGGCATCGTGATCGGCGGGGCCCTCATCCTGAACTTCGTCGTGGCGTCGGAGAATATCCCCAATCTTCTCGCCGCACGCCTCGTTGGCCTCGACATTCACCCGCTCCTGTTCCTACTCGCGGTGAACATTCTGGTCCTGCTTCTGGGGTGCGTCCTCGACGCGACAACGCTGATCCTCGTGATCATCCCACTCTTTCTCCCGGCCTGCCGGGAACTCGGGATCGACCTCGTTCATTTTGGCGTTGTCGCAGTTGTCAATTGCATGATCGGCCTGATCACGCCGCCCTATGGCATCCTGCTTTTCGTGATCAACGCGGTCACGCGCATCCCACTGGCAGAAATCATCCGCGAAATATGGGTCTTCCTCGGCGTTCTGCTTGCAGCGCTCGGCCTCCTGATCATTGCCCCCGGGATCGTCCTCTGGCTCCCAAGGCTCTTCGGCTACGCGGGCTGAACAGGACCCTTAGTCAGTGACCCAGCGGTAGGACGTCTCCACGGCATGAAGGAACGACGCGGCCGAAGAACTCGCCGACATCAGGAGAAACCGATCTTCCGCCAGACGGACGAGCGCAACACCAAGATGCTCCATCGAAGTCCGCCCGTAGCTGCCAACTGGAAACACCCCGATCTCAAGGTCCAACGGGCACAGCCGCTCCAACGCGGCCAGTGTCTCTGGGCCCGATATGTCCAATACAACCCAGGCCCCGGTCTGGTCGGTCGTATATCCGACAGCACCAAGCGCATCGCGCACGAAGGGCTCGGCATCCGGCGTCTCGCGCGGGAACATGAGAAGCACCTGCTCGGGTGTCAGCCGCACCGCATGCATCTCGCCCGACGAGGCGCTCATCGTGGCGGACGGCATGTCCAGTTCCCATGTCGACCTAACAGCGGTGCTCACCGCACCCTCTTCACCCATAGGCGCGGCCAAAGACACGAGGGCCAGATCGCCCCGTTCCACGATCTTGTTCCCGCCGATCTCCAGGGAGACGCCACCCAAGACAGGCTTCGCTGAAAGGCTGATCTTACCCACGCTGGCGCCCTCCTTCTGGATCAATGAAATGCGGTGAGACGACTTCGACATCCTGACTGAACCCGCGCAGCTCATCATAGGCGTGAACAACTTCGCCCATCCGATCACTGCCGCGCTTCAGGAACCCAAGACCGATCGAATGCCCCAGCTCAGGCGACCAGGCCACAGACGTCATCCACCCCTGATCATGGGCCATATCCGCCGGATCACCCTTCGTCAGGAAATGTGCGCCCGCCTTCAGATCGCGACTGCGGTCCACAGGGCGGAAACCCACAAGCCGCAACCCATCGTCGGCCATCATTTCTTCCCGCTCGCTGAGCTTGGAACCCACGGCATCGGCCTTCTTCGACACCATGCCTTGCAAGCCCATCATCAACGCTGTCGTCTGCCCATTCAGTTCGGCCCCCGCTGGGTGCCCTTTCTCGATCCGCATTACGCCCAGGGCTTCAACCCCATAGGGCACTGCATCGAACTCCTGACCCACCTCCATCAGCGCCCGGATCATCGCATCGCCATACCGCGTCGGAACGGCGATCTCATAGGCAAGCTCACCCGAGAACGAGATCCGGAAGAGCCGCGCCGGGGTGCCGCCGAAAACGGTGCATTCCGTGCACGCCATGAAGGGAAACGCCTCGTTCGACAGATCCAGATCGTCCACGACCTTCGACAGCATCTCGCGCGATTTGGGACCGGCCACAGCATACTGCGCCCAGGCATCCGTCGTCGAAATCAGATGGACATCCAGATCCGGCCACAAACACTGCCGCGCAAATTCAAGGTTCCGGAAGACGAGCACCGCATTCGCCGTCGTGGTCGTCACAACGAAATGAGTCTCTGACAATCGCGCCGTGGTCCCGTCATCGTAGACAAACCCATCCTCGCGCAGCATCAGGCCATAGCGAACTTTGCCCACGGGCACTTTAAGAAACGCATTGGCATAGACCCGGTTCAGGAACTCGGCGGCGTCCCGCCCCTGAATGTCGATCTTGCCCAGGGTCGAGACATCGCAAACCCCAACGCCGCCGCGCGTCATCCGAACTTCCCGGTCGACACTGTCACGCCAGCCCGCCTCGCCGGGTCGGGCGAACCATTGCGCCCGCATCCAGGCCCCGGCCTCGACAAAGCTCGCGCCTTGCTCGGTGGCCCACGTGTGCGACGGCGGCAGGCGAGTAGGCCTGAAGTGCTTTCCTCGCGCACGCCCGCCAAAGGCCCCGATGGGAACTGGCGTATACGGCGGGCGGAAGATCGTGGTGCCAGTATCCTGGATCGTCTTTCCGGACGCCTCCGCCAGTATCGCGAGGCCCAGCACGTTGGCCGTCTTGCCCTGATCGGTCGCCATCCCAAGCGTCGTATAGCGCTTTAGATGTTCGACCGAGCGGAACCCTTCCTGATGCGACAGCTTAATGTCCTTGGTGGTCACATCGTTCTGCAGATCGACCCAGGCCCGGGACGTGCTCTCGCCCACATGCCAGAACGCGCTGACGCCGCTCTCTTCATCCTCAGCCGCCGGAACCTCACCAGCGGACCCGCCATGGCCAAGATCCGACGCGGCCTGCGCCCCAGCGGCATGTCCCTCTGACAAGGCGCCCGACAGAGTAAACGTCCCATTGGCGGCGCCCGCGACAACCATACCGTCAGGCAACCCCTCGCCCGGAACGAACCCCGCAATGTCTTCGCGCCACACGGGCCGACCCCGTTGATGGCAGGTCAGATGCACATTCGGCGACCAGCCCCCGGACACGGCCAGGCAATCGGCATCGACCGTTGCACCGCCTTTCAGCATTAGCCGGCGCAATCCCTTGCGACCCGAAGTGTCGACGACAACCTCACCCTTCCGCGCATCGATCACCTGGGCGACGTCCACACCCTTGGCCTGCAAATCCTTCGCCGTTCGCAGCCCGTCATCATTATTGGCGAACACCGCGACTTGGCCCCCAGGCGCCACCCCAAAGCGATTGACGTAGGACCGCACCGCCGCCGCCAACATCACGCCGGGACGGTCGTTGTTTCCAAACGCAATCGATCGCTCCGTGGCGCCTGCCGCCAGCACCGCGCGCTTGGTGTAGACCCGCCATAGAACTTGTCGCGGTTTCCCTTCAACGCCACCAAGATGATCGGTCTTGCGCTCAAGCGCCCCATAAACCCCATGGTCAAAGACACCGTAAACGGTTGTCCGCGCCATAAACCGCACATTCGGCATTGCCACGAGCTCTGCCATCGCCGCCGACGCCCAGTCCGTCCCCGATTGCCCGCCAACCTCGTACTGTTCCGCCAACAGCCGCCCACCGGCCCGGAAATCCTCATCCGCAAGGATCACCCGCGCCCCGGCGCGCCCGGCGGCAAGGGCCGCCATAAGACCTGCAGGACCAGCCCCAATCACCAAGACATCGCAGTGCAGGAACCCATGATCATAGCTATCGGGATCGGGCCGCCCGGACAGCCGCCCCAAACCGGCGGCGGACCGGATCACCGGCTCGTAAAGCTTCTCCCAGAACGCAGCCGGCCACATGAAGGTCTTGTAGTAGAACCCGGCGCTCAGGAAGGGCGACAGCAGGTCGTTGACCGCCAGAAGGTCCCACTCGAGCGAGCCCCGATGGTTCTGGCTGGTCGCATAAAGGCCGTCAAAAACCTCTGCCACTGTTGCCCGTGTATTGGGTTCAGCCGCGGCACCTTTCCCGAGGGTTACAAGCGCGTTGGGCTCTTCTGCTCCTGCACTGAAAATCCCGCGCGGTCGGTGATACTTAAACGACCGCCCCACAAGACGCTCCCCGTTCGCCAAAAGGGCAGAGGCCAGAGTGTCCCCTGGGTGCCCGGACATCCACCGATCGTTCCACTGAAACCGAAGGGTCTCGGAGCGATCGATTGCACCGCCGTCAATACGTCGTGGTCCAGTCATCGTGACCGCCCCCGGGCCCGCGCCATATCCCGCGCGAGCTCCACATTCGTGATCTCATGGGTCAGCGTGTTTCGCGTCACCACCAGCCAGGACCGGTCGCCCTGCTCGTGGTACCAAAGCTCCTGATGCTCGCCTGCAGGATTGTCCCGCAGATGCAGGTATTCGTGCATCTCTTCGACCGAGGCGCTCATGCCATCCGGACGGTCGATCAGCGCGGCATCGCCCAGATAGACGAACTCGGCTGCATCTCGTGGTCCCAGTAAGGGGTGATTGATCAGCATACTCTCTCTCCCCTCAATGCAGGTTCGGTTGGGCGCCCGCGCCCTTCTCATCGAGCGGCGCCCCGCGAAGGAACCGGTCGAGCCGGAAGAACCGCGCCACCTCATGCGAGCGATCTGTCGCCAGTAGATGCGCGTAGCAGAAGCCCGAGGCAGGTGTCGCCTTGAACCCCCCGTAGCACCAGCCCCCGTTGAAATAGAGCCCCTCGATCCCGGTCTTATCGATGAAGGGCGAGCCGTCCATCGACATGTCCATGACGCCGCCCCACATCCGAAGAAGCCGGGCCCGCCCGATCATCGGCATAAGCGCCATGCCGCCTTCGCAGACATCCTCGACCACGGGCAGATTGCCCCGCTGCGCATAGGTGTTGTAGCCGTCGATATCGCCGCCAAAGACCAGCCCGCCCTTGTCCGACTGGCTGATATAGAAATGCCCGGACCCAAAAGTGATCACGCCCGGGATAATCGGCTTCAGTCCTTCAGAAACGAAGGCTTGCAACACATGGCTTTCAATCGGCACCCGCATCCCCGCCATCGCCATAACCCGGCTCGACGACCCCGCCACACAAACCGCCACTTTCTTTGCCCGGATCGCCCCACGGCTCGTCTGAACACCCGTGACGCGGCCGCCCTCAATGTCGATCCCGGTCACTTCGCAGTTCTGGATGATGTCGACGCCCCGGCTATCCGCACCGCGCGCATATCCCCACGCCACGGCGTCGTGGCGCACCGATCCGCCACGCGGCTGCCAGAGCGCCCCTTGGATCGGGAACCGCGCGTTGTCGTAATCAAAGAACGGCGCCATCTTCTTCAGCGCCGCCTGATCCAGCAGTTCCCCGCCAGCCCCTGAGAGCCGCATTGCATTCCCGCGGCGGGCATAAGCGTCCCGCTGAGCGTCGCTGTGGTACAGATTGAGGATGCCCCGCTGGCTGACCATCGCATTGTAGTTGAAGTCCTGCTCAAGGCCCTCCCAAAGCTGCATCGATAGCTCATAGAACGGCTGATTGCCTTCCAGCAGATAGTTCGACCGGACAATCGTCGTGTTTCGTCCGATGTTTCCCGATCCGAGGTAACCCTTCTCCAGAACAGCGACGTTCCGAACCCCGAACTCCTTCGAGAGGTAGTAAGCCGTGGACAGCCCATGGCCGCCCCCACCGATGATAATCACATCGTATTCGGGTTTCGGATCAGGTTCCCGCCAGACTGGTTTCCAGCCTGTGTTGCCCCGAAAGCCTTCTGTCAAAATGCTCCAAGCAGAATAGCGCATAAGCCTCGCCCTGTTGCCGCCGAAACAGAGACCATGGGGTCGCCTCAGATGACATGCGCAAAACAGTCGTATACTTGTCCCTCATGGACATTCTGCGTGCAAACCCGAGGCCCTTCCGCATCGGCCTGTTTCCGGTGCCCGGATTCGCGCTTATGTCCTATTCCGCAACGGTCGAACCCTTGCGCGCGGCGAACCTCCTGACCGGCGAAACGCTCTACGATATTGTCCATTTCGGACCCGAACCGGGCGCAATGATCCAAAGTTCGGGCAGCGCGGCGATCAAGGCAGATTACGGAGTCGGGGACACGCCAACGCTCGACCTACTCCTCGTACTCGCGGGCGGCGATCCGACGCGCTTCCGGGACCGCCGAACCCTGTCATGGCTGGGCCGGGTCGCGCGTACCGGCACAGCCATCGGCGGGGTGTCGGGCGGTCCTGTCATCCTCGCCCGAGCGGGTCTCCTGGAAGGTCGGCGCCTGACCGTTCACTGGGAACACGCACCTTACCTGGAAGAAGCCTATCCAGATCTCGCCCTCGAACGCCGCCTCTATGTCATCGACCGGGATCGGGTCACCTGCGGCGGTGGAACCGCCCCCTTGGAACTCATGCATGCACTCGTATCGGCGCATTACGGATCAGAGATCGCTCGCGGCGTCTCCGACTGGTTCCTCCACACGGATATTCGGGCACCGGCAGCCCCGCAAAGATCGGGTCTCGTCGAACGCCTCGGCACGCGCTCTCCCCGCCTTGTCGCAGCGGTACAGGCGATGGAAGATCACGTCGCCGACCCGCTCACACTTTCTCAACTGGCACTGGTCGCAGGCGTCACCCCGCGTCAGCTCAATCGCCTCTTCCAGTCCACATTCGGCGACACGACAATGGGCTACTACCGCCACCTCCGGCTAGACGTCGCCCGAACGCTCCTGAGATCATCTACCGCCTCAATTGCAGATATCGCCGCCGCCACGGGCTTCGCCAGCGCCGCGCACTTCTCCAATGCCTTCTCGAAAGCCTACCGAAGCGCGCCAAGCGCCTTCAGGTCGACACCCGAGAAGACCTAACCGGCAACTGCTTCCGCAGCGGCCACGTAGGCGTCTTCCATCAGCGCGAAATCCGCCTCATCAAGCGCCAGCGAAGGATAGGTTTTGCCCGGTGCCTTAAAGATTCCGTGCGCCCGAAGCACATCATTATATCTCGCCTGGGCCGCGGCATCGGCATGGAACACGTCCCGATAATCCTTCACCGGACCATCGGTAAAGACGATCTCAAAGAGTGACGGGTCACCCACGATCTTATGCGCCACACCAGCCGCGCTCAGCGTCCGCCCGGCCAGGTCCATGATCCGCTGCCCGTTCGCGTGAAGCGCATCGTACTGCCCCTCCCGCCGCAGAACCTCCATCGTTTTCAGACCGGCGACGGCCGCCACCGGGTTCCCGGACAGCGTCCCAAGCTGCATCAGCCACTTGTCCCGCCCCACGGCCGCCTTGTCGAAATGCGCCATGATATCCGCGCGCCCCGCGACCGCAGCAAGCGGGAAGCCACCCCCAATGATTTTACCAAGGGTGCACAGGTCCGGAACCACGCCATAGGCCTCCTGCGCCCCGCCATAGGCCAGCCGGAACCCGGTCACCACCTCATCGAAGATCAGGACAATCCCGTGTTTCGTCGCCTCATCCCGAACGACCTGCAAAAACCCGTCCTCGGGCGGAACGATCCGCTGCAAAGGTTCC
>CAWUIX010000082.1:0-7682 GCA_963922395.1 uncultured Rhodobacterales bacterium
GGCGGCCGCGCCCGAACCGATGGCGGCAAGACCGGCACCGATGAATTGACCCATTGCTGAGATATCGCCTTCCATGTCCGTTTCTCCTTGAGCTGGAATTGGCTGAATAGGGTGAAGTGATCCGACCTCAGTGATGCGGGTGCAGCGCGTCTTTCAGATAGACGCAGGTCAGGATCGTGAAGACATAGGCCTGAATGGCCGACACAAGCACCTCAAGCCCGTAGATCGCAGTGACCGCGAGGATCGAGATGGGCGAGATCGCAGCAACGGCCGCAAATCCCGCGAAAACTTTGATCACCGCGTGACCGGCCATCATGTTGCCGGCAAGACGGATCGAGTGGCTGACTGGACGCACGAAGTACGAAATGACCTCAATCACCGCCAGAATGGGCCGAAGCGGCAGGGGCGCCGCCGACACCCAGAAAAGGCTCAGGAACCCGGCGCCATTCTTGACGAACCCAACGATCGTGACCGTCAGGAACACCGCCATCGCCAGGATCGCCGTGACGGCGATGTGCGATGTCGTGGTGAACGACATCGGAATGAGGCCCAGGAAGTTCGAGAAGAAGATGAACAGGAAAAGCGTCATGATATAGGGGAAGAACTTCGCACCATCCTTGCCCGCGACATCTTCCACCATCTTGTAGATGAAGCCGTAAAAGAGCTCGGCAACCGACTGCGTCCGCCCCGGCACGATCGCCCGGCCCCGTGTGCCCAGAACCATAAGCGCTGCAATCGCCAGAACTGTCAGCCCCATCCAGAGCGTAACGTTCGTCGGCGTGAACATCCGCACCGTGTCGCCGATCAACGGCTGCACGATGAACTGATCCATCGGGTGGAATTCCAGACCGCCGCCCTTAGCTTCTTCCGCCACGCGTGTCGTCCCCTTCGTTCGCGGCCTCGTGGGCCACCTGCTTGTCCTGGATCTCCTTCGCCGTACGGATCATCGTCCTGACCCCGGCAATGAAGCCCAGCATTGTGAACAGGATCAGGAGGATTGGCAGCGTGCCAAACAGCACATCAAGCCCGTACCCGATCCCAAAACCGATCAGCAAACCCGCGACCAGCTCAGTAACCATCCGCCAGCCCTGTTGGGCCTGGCTGTAGTGTTCCTCCATCGGCGGTCCCGGATCCTGCCGCGCTTTCGCGGCTTCGATCCGCTCATCAAGCCGCTTCTTTGCGGCCTCGCGATCCTCTGTCATTGGCAGAGCGCACCCCTGGACGAACGAGCGCGAAGCTAGGGAGACGGCAGGAGAGAGTCAAGGCAACGCGGCACCGGCCGGCACAGCGATCAAACATCTGTTTTTAATGAGTATTTTTGCCAAGATGAAGGGGCCGGACTGCGGCAAATAAGCCGGTATCGCGCCAGGGGCAAATTCAACCAATCGGTTGACCATTTCCGGCTGGACTGCCAAAGCGGGCGCCATGGTCGACAAGCTCGATACCGTCTTTCAGGCGCTGGCAGATCCGACCCGGCGTCGGATCCTGATCATGCTCCTTGAGGACGACATGGCCGTCACGGACGTGGCCGAGCCGTTTGAGATGTCGCTTGCTGCGATTTCCAAGCATCTCGGCGTCCTGACCCGGGCCGGTCTGATCTCACAGGAACGGCGGGGGCGGGTCGTCTGGTGCAAGCTTGACCCCGATGCGCTCCGCGACGCGTCCGTCTGGATGCAGAGCTTCGGCCAATTCGAGCCAATCCACCTCGATCAGTTCGAACTGTTTCTGGCCCGGGAACTCGAAGGCAACAGTTTCGAAGAAGACGCTGAAAACCGCTGAAATTCTCCCGATCCTTTGCTAGTCTCACGCGCGGGGGATAAGGAGTTGCGAAATGCGGTTTGTTGTGGCCTGCCTCAGCCTTGGGTTCTTCAGTTTCCTAAGCTTCGGGGTGCACACCCAGTCGATCCTGCTGGCTGAGTCCACGGATCCGAACGTCAAAAAGCTTGGCATGGCCCTGGCAAATGCCATTGAGAAATACGGCCAGAACGAAATGGCGCTCGGCTTTCTCGGCACTGGCGCGGCCCTGTCCTTCATCGTGATCGCCTTCGGCCCGCGCGAGGACGAGGCGTAGGTTCCCGTTCATCTTATTTTTTCATCGACGCACTTTATTGAGGCCCCTGGGCCACCGTGAAAGGTATTTCCGAATGACGTCTCTGAAGATTGGCCTGCTGTCGGCCGCGGCCTTTGTCTTTGTCCAGGCCACCCCCGCCTATGCCACGCCCACCGGTGCTCAGATCTGCGCAAAGATGATCGCCGAAGGTCGCGGCGGGGGTTGGAGCCAAAGTGAGTGCCTCTGCACCCACCGGGTCGTTGAAGCGGTCTTTGATGAGGATATCAAAGCATTGTTCTTCGATGCCTGGTACAACGGCACTAACAATATGGACGCAATCGAAAAACTCCCAAGGCAAAGTCGCGTCCGCAAGCAAATGCGCACGATGGAGCGGTCCCTGGAAAAGAACTGCGGCTTAGCCAGGTAGGCGGATCAGGCCTCGAACTGGGCCCTTGCCCTTAAAGGCCGATCTGCCAGTCCTTTGCCTCTTCCTTGAGAAACTTCAGGAAGGTCTGAACCTTCGTCGTGCGGTGCAGGTCCACATGGGTGACCAGCCAGAAGAGTGCGGACCATTCATCCCGCGGCGCGCAAATCTCGACGATATCACCGCACCGGTCCGCGTCCCACTTTGACATGAAGCCGATCCCCGCCCCGGCGCGGATCGCGTCGCGAAAGGCCAGGTTGTCGACACAGCGAAAGACGATCTGGCTTTCGGGCACCGTTCGCCGCAGCCACTGGTTGAACGGGGCGCGGCTGTTTTCGTTGTCGCCCCCTACAAACCGGTGGCCCGCAAACTCGCTCTCATCCTTCGGGTGCCCGTATTTCTCAACATACTCGACGCTGGCATAAAGCCCGATCCCCAGCTGCCCGAAGGGTTGCACCACGTTGTCCGGCTGGTCTGGCGCACTGCCTGCCCGGATCGCCACATGCGCCTCACCATATTCCAGTCGGAACACGCGGTCCCCCGTCAGGTAGCGGACGATAAGATCCGGGTACCGCTTCTGGAACTCCACCAGCGTGGGCGACACAAGGCGTGAGATTGATGCTAGCGACGTCACCACCAACTCGCCCGAGACATCATCGCCCCGCCCTTTGATCCGCCCCACAAGCTGCGTGATCTGATCGTCGGTCGCCTGGGCCACGAGCATCAGATCCTCACCGGCCTCCGTCGGCGTGTACCCGCGTGCGTGCCGCTGAAAGAGCTTCACACCAAGCCGCCCCTCAAGCGCATCCACATGCCGGATCACCGTCGCATGGTGCACGCCCAGCGCATCCGCCGCCCCACTCACCGTACCCGCACGCGCCACGTGATAGGCGGTTTTGATCTCGTCCCAGTTCTCCATGATCCGTCCTGTGCAATCTTGAACACGTCCTGTTGAAACTGCGCTATTGAGTTCATCAATGCAAGGTTCATTTTGGAACCCATCAGACAACATCACCCCAGCATGAGGGACCCGCACAATGACCAAGACAGTTCTCCGCATCGACGCCTCTGCCCGCCGCACAGGCTCGGTTTCCCGCGACTTCGCCACGAAAGTCATCGACCGCATGGGGGACGTCACCGTCGTCCACCGCGATCTGGCCGGCGGTCTGCCCCTGATCGACGAAGAGTGGATCGGCGCCAACTTCACCCCCGCTGACGACCGGACCGACGCCCAGAAAGAAAAACTGGCCCTCTCAGACTCTCTCGTCGCCGAGATCCAGGCCGCAGATACGCTCGTCATTGGCCTGCCGATCTATAACTTCTCAGTTCCGGCTGCGATGAAGGCCTGGATCGACCAGGTGGCCCGCGCGGGCCTCACCTTCCGCTACACCGAAAACGGGCCTAAGGGCCTCTTGGAAGGCAAACGCGCCATTGTGGTTGTGGCGTCGGGCGGCACGCAGGCCGGGTCGGACATCGACTTTGCCACCGGCTATCTCCGCCATGTCCTGGGCTTTATCGGCATCCATGACGTTGAACTGGTCACCGCGGACCGCCTGATGGTCGACGCCGAAAGCACCCTGAAATCCGCCGAAGAGCAGGTCGCAAGCCTCGACCTCGCCGCCTGATCTCAGCACGTTTCCCCAATTTCTCCCCGGCACGATTGGTGCCGGGGAGGAAACATTGCCCCACTTCGAGTCACGCAGCGCCACAACTTGGACAAGTTGACCCTCCAGATCTGGACCCTCAACGGAACCTGATCGGGAGAGTCCGATGGACGCAATTCTATCCAACCCACTCGCCATTGGCGGGTTCATCTGTGGCGTCGCTGCGATCTACATGGTCGTGATGCGCACTCTGCGGAAACGTCAGGAATGACAAAACCGGCTTGCCGGTGAAGTCACACCCCTGCCATGGTAACGTGGCAGGGGTGTTCTCATGCCTAAGGTAATTTCAGACACCGACACCGAAGTGGTCATCGAAGACCGCCCCTGGTCGCTCGCCCTTTTGCTCGGCGCGCTCTGTCTGGGCTCCGTCTACATGGCCTTCACCGGCCTTCGGGAAGGCGACACATTCATGATCATCGCAGGGCCCGCCTTCGCCATCGGCCTTTTCTTCGCGATCCGCTGGACCATCCAGCACGTGCGCCTCACCCTCTACCCGGACGGCCATGCAACGCTTTGGGTCCGCACCGCAAAAGGTGTCACGGAGCGACACTTCGCCCCCGGCACCCTCCGCGCAGGCCTTGCCACAGACTACAACGAAGGCGAAACGCACCGCGTCATTCTCCTGATCGAGACGCCGGACGGCCTCGAACGCCTGCCGCTGACCAAATATCTGGGCGGATCAGGCAGCCACGAGGACATCGTCACCCGCATCAACGCCTGGGCCCGGGCGTGAGCGAAACCTTGACACCCGCCCCCACCCGGCGCTAAACGCGCCTCCGTCCCGGAAGTGACTGATGCTTCCGGTCCCGGGCCTGTCCCGGGATCGCCCCCCACCAGCGAGGTTTCGCCCGTGGGGGCGTTTGGCGTTTACCCGGTCCGACCCCATGTCGGGCTTGTCTGAAACCGGCGCGGAAAGGGCCCGAGGTATGTTTGAAAATCTATCCGAACGTCTCTCCGGCGTTTTCGACCGGCTGACGAAACAGGGCGCGCTGTCCGAAGACGACGTGAAAACCGCCCTCCGCGAGGTGCGTGTGGCGCTCTTGGAGGCGGACGTCTCCCTCTCCGTCGCTCGGGACTTCGTGAAAGCGGTTCAGGAAAAGGCCACCGGTCAGGCCGTCACCAAATCGGTCACACCGGGGCAGCAGGTCGTGAAGATCGTGCATGACGAGCTGGTGCATGTGCTCGCCGGCGACGACGACGAACCGGGCGATCTCAAGATCGACAACCCGCCCGCCCCGATCCTGATGGTCGGCCTGCAGGGCGGCGGTAAGACCACCACCACCGCAAAACTCGCCAAGCGCCTGTCGGAAAAGAACGGCAAGCGCGTGCTGATGGCCTCGCTCGACACCAACCGTCCCGCGGCCATGGAACAGCTCGCCATCCTCGGCAACCAGATCGGCGTCGACACCCTGCCCATCGTCCCGGGTCAAACCCCCGTCGACATCGCCAAACGCGCCAAACAGCAGGCGTCCCTCGGCGGCTACGACGTCTACATGCTCGACACCGCGGGTCGGCTCTCGATCGACGAAGAGCTGATGCAACAGGTCGAACAGGTCCGCGACGTCGCAACCCCGCGCGAAACGCTCCTCGTCGTCGACGGCCTCACCGGTCAGGACGCGGTGAACACCGCCGAAAACTTCGACGACCGGATCGGCATCTCCGGCGTGGTCCTCACCCGGATGGACGGCGACGGACGTGGCGGCGCCGCGCTCTCGATGCGCGCGGTCACCGGCAAACCGATCAAGTTCGTCGGCCTCGGCGAAAAGATGGACGCGCTTGAAACGTTCGAGCCTGACCGCATCGCCGGCCGCATCCTCGGCATGGGCGACATCGTGGCCCTCGTCGAAAAGGCGCAGGAAACGATCGAGCAGGAACAGGCCGAGCGCATGATGCGCCGGTTCCAGAAGGGTCAGTTCAACATGAACGACCTGAAGGGCCAGCTCGAACAGATGATGAAGATGGGCGGCATGGAAGGCATCATGGGAATGATGCCCGGCATGGGCAAAATGAAATCCCAGATGGCCGACGCAGGCTTTGACGACAAGGTCATCCGCCGCCAGATCGCCCTGATCCAGTCGATGACCAAGAAGGAACGCGCCAACCCGCAGCTCCTTCAGGCGTCGCGCAAGAAACGCATCGCCGCAGGTGCGGGTCTCGAAGTCTCCGAACTGAACCGCCTCCTGAAGATGCAGCGCCAGATGTCCGACATGATGAAGAAGCTCGGCAAGGGCGGAAAGAAGGGCATGATGCGCCAGATGGCCGGCCTCTTCGGCGGCAAGGGCGGCATGCCCCCGATGCCCGGCGGCGCGGGCGGCGGCATGCCATCTGAGGCAGAGATCGAAGCGGCAAAGAAACAACTCGGCGGCCTGGGTGGCGGCTTGCCCGGCCTCGGCGGCGGCGCACAGCTGCCTCCCGGCCTCTCCGGATTTGGAAAGAAGAAATGACCGTCTCCTTCCACATCCCCCCAATCCGCACCCCGCGGCTCATCCTGCGCAGCTTCCGGCCCGAGGATTACCCGGGCTACCTCGCCTATTACACCGGCGGACGCACCGAAGGTGTGGGTGGCCCCCTGCCCGAAAACCGCGTCTTCGAACGCTTCGCCTCGATGATCGGCCACTGGACGCTCCGGGGCTTTGGCCGCTACGCCATCGCACTCCGCTCTGCGCCCGACGCGCCCGCCTTCGGCCATGTGGGACCGATGAAAATCGCCGAAGCCGCCGAAACCGAGATGACCTGGACCCTCTGGGACGCCGACCGTACCAGCCAGGGCTTCGCGACCGAGGCCGCCAGCGCCGTCCTCGACCACCTGTTCAACCAGGGCTGGTCGCAGATCGTCGCCCATATCGACAAGGACAACACCGCTTCGATCCGCGTGGCCGAACGCCTGGGCGGCGTCGTTGATCCCGACGCTCAACTGCCCGACTGGCTCGAAAACGCCCACCGCTTCGTCATCCGACCCAAAGACACCCAGTGACCCCGCACCTCGCCGATACCCCGGTCCTTACGACCGAGCGCCTGACGCTCCGTGCACCTGAGGTGGGTGACTGGCCGGCCTATGCCGCGTTCATGACGACCGACGCCGCGCGCTTCTTTGCAGGCTACAAGAACGTCACCGCGGCCTGGCGCAGCTTCGGCGTTGTGATCTGGCACTGGCTGCACAAAGGGTTTGGTCCCTGGACCGTGACGATGGAAGGCGCCCCGGTCGGCCTCGTCGGCCCGAAATACCCCGAAGGGTGGCCAGAAGGCGAAATCACCTGGATCCTCTACGGAAACGCCACAGGCAAAGGCATCGCGACTGAGGCGGCCCGCGCCTCCCGCGAAGACGCCTATGCCCGGCTGGGCTGGTCCACGGCGGTCAGCTACATTGAAGATGCAAACGAGCGGTCCGTCGCCCTGGCACGACGCCTCGGCTGCACCGTCGACCGGGACGCCGAAAGCCCGGACGAAAGCGTGCGCGCGTGGCGCCACCCCGCTCCAGAGGCGCGGTCATGACCCCGCACCTCGCCGATACCCCGGTCCTTACGACCGAGCGCCTGACGCTCCG
>CAWUIX010000083.1:0-7665 GCA_963922395.1 uncultured Rhodobacterales bacterium
AATGCTTCAACCGCACTATTCGGTATCGGTGAGATATGTTTTTGTTCAACGATCACGACGACCAAACTCCACACAGTCGAGACACTCAAGAGCGTTCAAAAGAACGGTGCTGTCGCGGTGTTGATGGGGCTCTTTCTGGATGAGCGCGGCCAGGAAGTGCGTTCGAACGTTAATGATCGGCAAATCGGTGCCAGCCTTGACACTTTACGATCGATCCCGCGGCGGATCTGTGCGGCAGGCGGGCAGACAAAGACCGCAGCAATTCGGGCTGCCCTTGCGGGTGGATTTGTCACGCATCTGGTGACCGATGAGGCCACGGCGAGGGGACTGATCGCTTGAGGCACCAGCTGGCCACCGCGTTCACTGCGGGCCCCGCGGGTTTGGGCCGGGTGCGAAATGTCTGATCTGTTTCTGGGTCTCGATATTGGCACGTCGGGCGCGCGGGCGATCGTTATCGATGCGGGTGGGGTAGTTCAGGCGGAAGGCAAGGCCGTTATGGCCGACTTTGGCCGAAACCACCGGGACCCCTCGTGCTGGTGGCAGGCGGCCGCGGCCGCGACCCGGAAAACACTCAGACAGACTGATCCTGTGTCGATCAGGGCGGTGTCCGTGGACGGAACCTCAGGAACAGTTCTTGGTGTGGATGGCGACCTGGAACCGCTCGGCGATGGTGCAATGTACAATGATCCTTGTACCGATCGCGCGATCCTGGACAGCATCCGTGTTGCGGCTCCCGCCGGCTCGCCAGCGATCGGCTCCAGCAGTGCATTGGCCCGCGCACTAAGCCTGTCGAAACAAAGGGCCAAGTTCGTCTTGCATCAGGCCGACTGGATTGCGTCACGCTTCTCAGGCCGCGCCGTGAGTGATGAAAACAATGCCCTGAAGACCGGCTTTGATCTGGGTTTGAGAGCATGGCCGGAATGGATCGAGGCAATAGGCTTGGATCTGGCATTGCTGCCGGAGGTCGTCGAACCCGGGACGCCGATCGGATCTGTCTCCAGTGCGGCACAACAGGAATTCGGTTTTAATCCGGGCACCCAGGTTGTGGCAGGTACGACGGATGGGTGCGCCAGCTTTGTTGCCACAGGTGCGGATCGGGCCGGGGATGGCGTGACTGTGCTTGGAACAACAATGACCCTTAAGCTTTTGTCCGACCGGGAAGTCTCGGCGCCGGAATATGGCGTCTACTCGCATCGCATCCTTGGTAGGTGGCTGGCCGGAGGGGCTTCCAACACCGGTGGCCGGGTCTTGCTGAAGTACTTTACGGCTGACCAGTTAGCGAAGCTTTCTGCGTGTATTGATCCAGAGGGAACCTATGACCTCGATTACTATCCGCTTGTTGAACCGGGTGAGCGTTTTCCCGTGGCCGACCCAACACTTGCGCCGCGCCTTGCGCCGCGTCCGGAAGATGATGCCGCGTTTCTGGGGGGCATTTTGGATGGTGTGGCGCGGATTGAAGCTCAGGCCTATGCGCGACTTGAAGAGTTGGGTGCGCCTCGCCTCTCTTCGGTGAGGACAGTTGGCGGCGGCGCGCGGAACGCGGTATGGACCCGGCTGCGCGAACGGCGTCTGGGGGTCGAGATGGTTGCGCCGGCAAGCAGCGAGGCGGCTTATGGTTCGGCGCTTCTCGCGATGCGGGGTGCTTCGTGAAGCAAACCTCCCTCATAGCCTTGATGGACGAGTTTGATACCTTTCTGCTGGATCAGTTTGGGGTTCTTCTCGACGGTGCGCGTGCCTATCCCGGAGCAGCGGCAGCCCTTGGCCAGTTGGATGCTCGAAAGAAAAAGGTGGGTATTCTCACAAATTCCGGGAAGCGGGCGGCGCCGAATGCGGCCCGGCTGGAGAGGATGGGACTAAACCTTGATCATATTGATGCGGTGGTCTCCTCCGGCGAGGCGGCGCGCGACGTGATCAGGTCGCGGTTCGGTGGCGGTGCAACTGTGTTGGTCCTGTCGCGGGACGGGGACCTTTCGAGTATCGAAGGCTTGGCGATGACACCCACGGACGACCCGGAATTGGCGGAGCTTGTCCTGATCGCGGGGAGTCGGGGCGAGGATGTGTCGCTCAATGAATACAGGCGCCTTCTGGAAATCCCGGCCTCGCGCGGCGTTCCGGCCCTTTGCACCAATCCGGACATGATCATGCTGACCGAGCACGGCCCGCATTTTGGGGCAGGGCGTATCGCCGCGCTTTACCGCGAATTGGGCGGGCCCGTCGACGAGATCGGGAAACCCCATAGACTGATCTATCAGGTGGCGCTGGACATGCTGGATGTCGCGGATCCCGCGACGGTGCTTTGCGTCGGCGACAGTCCGGCCCACGATATTCGGGGTGCGCATGCGGGCGGCTGCAAAGCGGCGCTGGTCCGCACGGGCATTCACGCGGGCGCCCCGATCGATGAGGTGCTCGCGGAGGTGCCGCCGAGCGATATTCCTGATTACCTTATTCCCGGATTTGAACTTTAGGGTCCCGATGCCACTGACATTATCTCTAAATACAAACCCACTGGTGAACCGGTTTGCCGATATCGACGATCTGGTCGACACGGTTGCGCGCGACCTGCGGGTCCGCGATCTGCAACTGACACATGAGTTCATAAATCCTAGCTGGCCTGCGCCAGTGATCCAGCGATTGACGCGTCAGGCACAGCGCGCGATGTCGC
The DNA here is from genome assembly GCA_963922395.1 of uncultured Rhodobacterales bacterium. Taxonomy (GTDB): domain Bacteria; phylum Pseudomonadota; class Alphaproteobacteria; order Rhodobacterales; family Rhodobacteraceae; genus Ovoidimarina. The sequence goes on from CAWUIX010000083.1 coordinate 2,663, forward strand.
GGACCGGTGTGCGGATCACGAGCGGGATGACGGGACCCTACGGACGGCTCAATCACTTCGGCCATCCCGACGCTGACGTCCGCCGGTACTATGTCGATTGGTTCAAGACATTCGCCGATATCATTGGCAATCTTGGCGGCTCATCCGTGGGCACGCAGTTCGCGATCTTCACCTACAGCGACTTTGACGATGCGGCGCGGCGCGAGGACCTAATCCGCATTGCCATCGACTGTTGGGCGGAGGTGGCTGAGCATGCGAAGTCAGCTGGGTTGTCCTTTGTGTTCTGGGAGCCAATGAGCATCGGACGTGAGTTCGGGGAAACGATCGACGCGGCCATGGCGCTGCAGGACAGGCTCACGGGGGCTGAGATGGCTGTACCGATGTGGATGATGGCCGATATCGATCATGGGGACGTGACCAGCGCCAATGCGGCAGACTATGATCCTTATGCATGGGCGCGCGCAGTCCCCAGGGTGTCGCCGATCATCCATATCAAGCAAAGCCTGATGGATAAGGGTGGGCATCGTCCGTTTACGGCGGAGTTCAATGCAGTGGGGCGCATCCATCGTGAACCCCTGCTGGAGGCCATTGCCGAGGGCGGCGGGACGGACAATGAGATTTGCCTTGAGTTGAGTTTCAAGGAGCGGGAGCCGGATGACCGGCAGGTGATTTCAAAGATCGCGGAGTCGGTGGCGTTCTGGGCGCCCTACATCGATTCAGGCGAAGATCAGTTGATGGTTTGATAATGAACGACGAGGCACATGACGCTGACTTCTGGATCGGCACGAGCTGGAAGATGAACAAGAGCCTCGCCGAGGCGGTCGCATATGCACGCGCGCTGGGCGAAGCCGATGCAAGTCGTGATGCGCGTATTCAGCGGTTCGTCATCCCCCCGTTTACGTCGGCCCGGCAGGTGGCCGAGATCCTATCTGGCTCGTCGGTCAAGACCGGCGCTCAGAATATGCATTGGGCGGATGAGGGAGCTTGGACCGGAGAAATCTCGCCAACGATGCTGACGGATTGCGGACTGGATATCGTGGAACTCGGGCACTCGGAAAGACGCACGCATTTCGGCGAAACAGATGAGACAGTCGGGCTAAAGACAGAAGCGGCCGTACGCCACGGTCTGATCCCGCTGATCTGTATCGGAGAAACGCTGGCCGAGCGGGAAGCGGGGCGGGCGCAGGAGGTCCTGGCGACGCAGACGGAGGGGGCGCTGTCCAAACTCGCCCCCGAGCAGAGGGGCGCGCCGATCTTGTTTGCGTACGAGCCTGTCTGGGCTATCGGCATTGGCGGGATCCCCGCGACGTCGGACTATGCTGATGCACGTCAGGCCGAGATCATCTCTACTGCAGAGCAGATTCTGGGCCGGCGGGTCCCGTGTCTTTATGGCGGGTCGGTCGATGGTGGGAATTGCGAAGAGTTGATCACTTGCCCAAATATCGATGGGCTTTTCATTGGCCGTGCCGCTCTGGAGGTCGGGGGGTATCTCGACATCCTGTCGAGATGCTCGAAGGCCATTTGAAACGAAAAAGGGAGACTGTCATGAAACTTGCAGTTGCAGGGGACAGCGCGGGCGAAGGGCTTGCAAAGGTGCTCGCAGAACATCTGAGTGCGTCGCATGAAGTTGAGGAGATTTCGCGCACCGAGGCGGGGCCGGACGCGTTCTATGCCGACCTGTCTGATAGGGTTGCCTCCGCGGTTCTAGCCGGGACCTATGATCGGGCCATTCTGGTTTGTGGCACTGGTATCGGCGTTTGTCTGGCCGCGAACAAGGTGACGGGCATCCGCGCCGCGCAATGCCACGACACCTATTCCGCAGGAAAGGCGGCAACGTCGAACAACGCGCAAATCATCACAATGGGTGCGCGTGTTGTTGGGCCCGAGCTCGCGAAAGATATTGCAGATGCCTTTCTAAACGCTTCCTTCGACCCTGAAGGACGGTCCGCAGGAAACGTCAACGCGATCAACAAAGTCGATGAAAAATACGCCAAGTCCGCCTGAAGACTTTGACGGCCTGCGCCGGCTGTCCGCGCGGTTTGGCTCTGACCCTATGCACGTTCAGGGAGCGGGTGGAAACAGCTCGATCAAAGATGGCGATGCCATGTGGATCAAGGCGTCAGGCACCCGCATGGGAACGGCCCTGGACCAGAATATATTCGTTGCGACAGACCTAAGGGCGATGCGCGCAGCACTTGAGCGCGAGGATCCGGCCGCCGACCAGCCGAAGTCTTTTCTGCTTGACCCGACCGGACCGCTGCGCCCCTCTATCGAGACCAGTTTGCATGCGGTGTTTGATCAGCGCGTCGTCCTGCACACGCATTGCGTCCACACACTGGCCATTGCCATTCGGCAGGATGCAGAGGAGCGCCTTGCCGAGAGGCTTGCCCAGTTCAACTGGAGTTTTGTGGCTTACACAAAACCGGGCGCGAACCTTGCGCGATCCGTAGCTTCTGCCTTGCGGGCGGATACAAATGTTGTTGTGCTTGCCAATCATGGTCTGATCGTCGCGGGAGAGACCGTGGACGCGGTTGCGGCGCTGCAAGAGCGCGTGCATGGCGCGCTGGCGCAACCCGGCTTGCCTTACAAGCCCACAGAACCCTCGCGACTTGAACAGTTCGTTGAAGGGTCGGATTTCTGCTTGCCAGACGATAGTTCATTGCACCAGCTCGCCATCGACGCGGGGCGGGTGGCGCAGGTTACGACAGGCAGCCTCTACCCGGATCACGTCATCTTTTGCGGCATTGCCATGCTTGCGGTTCGGGAGGGTGAACGTCTCTCTGATGCGTTCAATCGCATCAACGAAACCGGCGCACCGCATCCGCCCTGGCTCCTGGTTCCTGGCGCCGGGGTGGTTGTGCGCAACGATTTGACGGAACCGGCCCGCGTGATGATGAGGTGCCTGGCGGATGTCATGGCCCGTGTCCCGGTGGACGCGCGGCTGAACTACCTGACCACCGATCAGACTCTGGAACTCTTGAACTGGGATGCCGAAAAGTATCGGCAATCCCTGAACGCTGTGCTTTCTAAGTAGTAGCAGAAGGTTGGTGGCCAAAGTCGAACGCACAGTTAAGAGGGGGGAGACGATGTCAACTTGGAAAGAGCGGTTCTCGGTCGAGGGGAAGCGGGCGCTTGTGACAGGCGCGTCAAAGGGTATCGGGCAGGCGATCTGCAATGTCCTGGCTTCGGCAGGAGCGGATGTCGCGGCGACGGGACGCGAACAAGCGGGGTTAGAGGAAACCTGCGAACTGGTCAGATCCCATGGTCGCAAGGCTGTGTCGATCACTGGTGAACTGAGCAGTGCCGATGATTGCATTCGCATAGGTGAAGAGGCCCTGGAGGCCTTCGGCACGATCGATATTCTTGTGAACAACGCTGCGGCCGCGTTAATCGATCCCATCCTCGACACGCCCACCGAGAACTGGGACACGACGATGAACGTAAACCTTCGTGCGCCCTATCTGATTGCCAAAACCCTTGCGCCCAAGATGATCGAGCAGGGTTGCGGCAAGATCATCAACATTGCCTCTCAGACAGGGGTTGTTGCTTTGCCGGATCACGCGGCTTACGCGTCATCAAAGGCGGGCCTGAATATGCTGACACAGGTCATGACTGTGGAATGGGCGCCGCATAACATCCAGTCGAACGCCGTCTGCCCGACGGTCGTCATGACAGAGATGGGAAAGCGGGTCTGGTCGCCGAAAGAGATGAGCGAGCCCATGCTGGCCAAGATACCGCTGGGACGTTTCGGTGAGCCGGAAGAGATCGCCGACTTGGTGCTGTTTCTTGCCTCCGACGCGTCCAATCTGATTACCGGGCAGGTTATCTGCGCTGATGGGGGTTATACTGCGCTCTAGGAGGTCATGAGGCTGGCAGGCTGCGGTGTCAGAGTAAATACAGCATGAACGGGGCAGGGGCGAATATAGCGTTTTCGGATTGGGACACCCAATCCATTTCGCCGTTTCAGAACGCGCCCTGAGATCATCCGCCTGGCTGCGATGAAAGTCCTTAAGAAAGCACTGAAGAAGGGTAGTCGAGGCGGAGTGCTCGTAACGGACAAACGCCGCGCCGAAAGCGGAGCAGTCGATGTTAAGTTTCCAGCGCACCCTAAGTCTTCAAATTTTCGCCTCTGTCCACGGAGCGGTTACGAACCACTTCAATCAGGAGCGCGGCCGTTCCTTCCCGAGACCACTCTAAACAAACCTGCACCACCTCCCCCCCCAAAAAACGCAGTTGTCGGATTGAGGGTTAGGCGGCTTCTTTTTCTGGCTCTTTCGCGCCCGTCATGAATGCTACCGCGTCCGACATTGAGTAGTCCTTCGGGTCGATGACGGTCAGACGTTTGCCAAGGCGGTGGATATGGATCCGGTCGGCCACCTCGAAGACGTGAGGCATGTTGTGGCTGATCAGAATGATCGGGATCCCGCGTGACTTTACATCAAGGATCAACTCTAACACCCGGCGGCTTTCCTTGACGCCCAGCGCCGCGGTTGGCTCGTCCAGGATTATCACTTTCGATCCGAACGCCGCGGCCCGTGCCACAGCGACGCCCTGGCGCTGACCGCCAGACAGTGTTTCGACTGCCTGGTTGATGTTTTGGATGGTCATGAGGCCAAGTTCGGTCAGCTTCTCGCGCGCAAAATCTTGCATCCGCTTCTTGTCCAGCTGACCGAGATACTTGCCCGCGAACCCTGGCTTTCGCAATTCGCGGCCCATGAACATGTTGTCAGCGATACTGAGTGCGGGGCTGACGGCAAGGGTCTGGTAGACCGTCTCGATCCCGGCGTCTCGTGCATCGCTGGGTGAGGTGAAGTTCACCTTCTGACCGTCGAGATAGACATCGCCTTCGTCGGGGATGACTGCGCCACACAGCGTTTTGATCAAGGTCGATTTGCCCGCACCGTTATCGCCGATGACGGCCAGGATTTCGTCCTGCCTCAGTTCAAAGTCGCAATGGTCCAATGCGACAACGCGGCCGTAGTGTTTGACGAGATTGCGTCCCG
>CAWUIX010000084.1:0-7664 GCA_963922395.1 uncultured Rhodobacterales bacterium
GAAAAAGAGGCGGAACGCACGTTGCAGGCCGGCCGAACTGGCATTGGGTTGTTTCAGAAGCATTGGCCAAAGGGCAGGCCATAGTGGATGCAGAAACCAAGTTGACCAAAAAGTCGTTGTATCCGCATAGCGGACCCTCCGCCTTACTCTGATCAAGAAGGCCGCCCCAGCTTGCCCGGCTTGTTGCTGGCGCAAAGTTCTACTGTGTCGAGGCGTTTCTTTGGGTGAGCCAGACATATCCGCTTAGCAGGATGGCGGAGCCTGAGACGAGGGTCATAACGGTTCCGGGGAAGAAGTGCACGTAGCCGGGCAGGTCGACGAAGAAGAGATAGCCCAGGTCCGCGAGCCCGCCGACCATGGCGGTGACCCAGATTGCCGTCATGTTCTGTCGCCAGATGAAGATGCCGCCGATGATTGTGGCGATGCCGAACCAGCCGAGGTTCCAGCCGTGTTGGTTGAGGATGCCGCCCACGGCGGCGGGGTAGTCCATGGCGAGCGTTTCCGCCGGGACAGCGTCGGCGATGGCCTGGAACCCGCCGGCGGCGTCTGAGGAGAGGACGATAAAACCCGCGAAGGCGTGGACGAGGCCCCAGATGATCCAGAGGACCGTGGCGGCTTTGAGAAGGGTGAGGTTCAGAGGGGGCATGGGAGGGCTCCGATCGGGATTAGGAGCACGCGTTTGGGCGTGCGGGAGGGGGCCGGTGCAGGCGATGCGCCGGTCCTTTCAGGTGTTTGGGAATGGTTTGTGGTCAGTCGGGGGTGGGGCGTCCGAAGAGCGCGGTGATCTGGTCGCGGTGGAGGTAGAGAACGGTGGTGCAGAGAAGGCCAAGGACGATGGCCGGGACGGCGGAGGGGCCGAGGATGAACCAGTGGGTCAGGACGGCACCGACCATGGTGCCGCCGAGGAGGGCGGCGCCGAAGATCTGACGGCCCGGGACCCAGAGGAGGGCGGCGCCCGCGACCTCTATTGCGCCGGTCAGGTAGCGAAACCACTGGCCCGCGCCGATCATGTCGAAGGCTTCGATCATGGGCGCGGCGCCCACAAGTTTCGCGCCGCCCGCCGCCACGAAGGCAAGCGTCAGGAGCGCACGTATTCCGAGTGAGACATAGGTCATGCCTGAACCCCTTGGGACCTTTTTTCGGACGATGCATGTTGCAGAAATTCGGCGCAATATGCAGAAATGCGCGCAGAGTGCGCGATAATCGGACAGGTAGGATATGGAGCGTTGGACGGAACTTCGGACCGCGTACCAGGTGGCGAAGCTTGGGACGGTGAGCGAGGCCTCCCGCGCCCTTGGGGTGCATCGCGCGACGGTGAACCGGCACATCGATGCGTTGGAGCGGGAATTGGGCGCACGGATCTTTATCCGGAGCGCGAAGGGCTATGCGCTGACGGATCTTGGGAGCGAGGTGTTGAAGGTCGCGCAGACGACCGAAGCCTTGTTCGACGATCTGGTGGGGCGCGCGAAGGGGAGCGACGGGCGGATCGAAGGGGAGATCAAGCTCACGGCGCTTTCGGCGTTTACGCATATGCTGATGCCGGCGGTTTCGGCCTTTCGGGCTGAGAACCCAAATTGCCAGGTGACGTTGACCGCGACCCCGGAGCTGCAACGGCTGGAGCATGGGGAGGCGCATATTGCCGTGCGGGCGGGGCGCAGGCCGGATCATCCGGATTACGTCGTCCAGCCCTTTGGGAGGATCGGGCTGAACCTCTATGCCCACGACAGCTACATCGCGCGGTACGGGATGCCGGAGGCGGCGACGGACCTGAAGGAGCACCTCTTTGTCCTGCCGCCTGTGGACGAAGGGCGGGTGCCGATCCGGGAGTGGATCGCGGCCATTGTGCCGGAGCCGAAGGTGGCCGTTGCGGCGCTGGATCCTGTGGTGTCGCGGGAGGCGATTTTGGCGGGGCTTGGGATCGGGATCTTGAGCGAGGTGGATGCGGCGGCGCGTGAGGATGTGCACGCGGTGCTGCCGCCGAACCGGGCCTGGGTGGCCCCCTTATGGCTTGTGACGCACATGGATCTGCACCGGACCGAGAAGGTTCAGGCGATGCTGCGGTGTATCAAGGCGCTGAGGGGTGCACGAGAGGACTGAAGCGTCCATGCCTGCGAGGCGCCCGCGTCCGGCGGAATCTGTGGCATCCCGGATGGCACAACGGCGAATTCTTGTGTTCACCATGATATGTGCGTCGGACGGAGGATGGTTCTACAGCGACAATTTGGTCGGCGTTGGGGCTTGCGCGATCGGTGGAATCGGTATTTTGGTGGCGATGATAGCGCAAACATTTTGAGAAGGTCCCGATATGGCACAACCGGTTCGCTGGGGTATTCTGGGTGCGGCGAAGTTTGCCCGCGAGCAAATGGCGCCTGCGATCAATGCGGCTGAGAACGCGGTACTTGCAGGGCTTGCAACTTCGTCAGCAGAGAAGGCAGCGCCGTTTGATGCGATTGCGCCGGGCCTGCGGGTTTTTGACAGCTATGACGCGCTTCTCGCGGACCCGGAGATCGACGCGGTTTACGTGCCGTTGCCCAATCACCTTCATGTCGAGTGGACGCTGAAGGCGCTCGCGGCAGGGAAACCCGTTCTGACCGAAAAGCCCATCGCGCTTCAGGCCGAGGAGATCGATCAGATCATCGCGGCCCGGGATGCGGCCGGGATCCTGGCGGCGGAGGCCTATATGATCGTCCATCACCCACAGTGGCAGCGGGCGCGCGCGCTGGTGCAGGACGGGGCGATCGGGGAATTGGTCATGGTGGACGGGGTGTTCACTTATGACAACGCCGCCGATCCCGGAAACATCCGCAACCGGCCCGAAACGGGCGGGGGGAGCTTGCCGGATATCGGGGTTTACACCTTCGGCGCCGCGCGCTGGGTCACGGGCGAAGAGCCCGAGCGCCTGTCCGCCCATATCCGGCGGGAGAATGGGGTCGATGTCTTTTCGCACATCACCGGGGACTTCCCGTCGTTTCGGTACTCATCCGTCACCTCGATGCGGGCGCATCTCAGGCAAGCGGTGAGCTTTCATGGCCGGACGGGGGTCATCACGCTCCCAGCGCCGTTCAACCCCGGCGTTTTTGGGCAGGCGGAGCTGCATCTGCACCGGAGCGGACGGGAGGGGCATTCGGTTTCGATCGAGCGGTGGCCGGGCGTCAATCACTATGTCCACCAGGTCGAGGCCTTTGGCCGAACCGTGCGGGAGGGCGCAGCCTACCCCTGGCCGCTCGAAGACGCGAAAGGCACGCAGGCGATGATCGACATGGCCTTTGCCGCCGAAGGGGGAAGCTGAGCCCATCGGTCCCCTTTTGTGCGGGCCGGGGGCTGGTGTAGTCTGTCGGTAGAGTTTGAGAAACGGATAGAGTTATGGCCGATCCCGGTGAATTTGATCACGTGATGCCCGATCTGGAGCGTAGCCCCCCGCCGATCCCGGAAAAGATTGGCGAGAATATGGGGCTGAGGCTCCTGCATTCGGTGATTCTGGCGGTGATGATTAACCTCGCGCAGTCGCTTCTTCTGGCGCTGACGGTGGTGCAATACATCCTCGCACTCGTGAACCAGAACGCGCCGAACACGCGGATTGCGGAGTTCGGGACGGATCTTGGCACCTGGTTGGCGAAGGCTGCGCGCTATCAGGCCATGGGCACGGAAGAAAAGCCCTGGCCCTGGGGCGGCTGGGAATAGACGCGCTTGGCGGGGGCGTTGCCCCCGCACCCCCAGAGTATTTTGGCCAAGATGAAGGGACTTAGCCCTCCATCGCCTCCAGTTCGTCAATGAAGCCTTCGATCATTGAGAGGCCCTTGTCCCAGAAGGCGGGGTCGGAGGCGTCGAGGCCGAAGGGGGCCAGGAGGTCCTTGTGGTGCTTGGCGCCGCCGGCCTTCAGCATGTCGAAGTATTTCTCCTCGAAGGCCGGATCGCCCTCTTCGTAGACCGCGTAGAGCGCGTTCACGAGGCCGTCACCGAAAGCGTAGGCGTAGACGTAGAACGGCGAGTGCACGAAGTGGGGGATGTAGGCCCAGAAGGTTTCGTAGCCTTCCATGAAGGTGAATGCGGGGCCTAAGGATTCGCCCTGGACGCTCATCCAGAGGGCGTTGATGTCGTCAGGTGTGAGCTCGCCTTCGCGGCGGGCGTCGTGGAGTTTGCACTCGAAATCGTAGAAGGCGATCTGGCGGACGACCGTGTTGATCATGTCCTCAACCTTGCCGGCGAGAAGCACCTTCTTCTGATCGGGGCTTTCGGCCTCGGAGAGAAGTTTGCGGAAGGTGAGCATCTCACCAAAGACGGAGGCGGTTTCTGCGAGTGTCAAAGGGGTTGAGGCGAGAAGTTCACCTTGGTCGGCGGCGAGGACCTGGTGGACGCCGTGACCGAGTTCGTGGGCGAGCGTCATCACATCGCGCGGTTTGCCGAGGTAGTTTAGCATCACATAGGGATGCACGTTGGTGACGGTGGGGTGCGCGAAAGCGCCCGGGGCCTTGCCCGGTTTGACGCCGGCGTCGATCCAGCCCTTGTCGAAGAAGGGTTCTGCGAGATCCGCCATCTTGGGGGAGAAGCCTGCATAAGCGTCGAGCACCATGGATTTGGCGCGGGTCCAGTCGACGGTGCTTTTATCTTCCATCGGCAGGGGCGCGTTCCGGTCCCAGACCTGCAGCGTGTCGAGGCCCAGCCATTTCCGCTTAAGCTCGTAGTAGCGGTGCGAGAGGCGGGGGTAGGCGGCGACGACCGCGTTGCGGAGCGCCTCGACGACTTCGGGTTCCACGTGGTTTGACAGGTGGCGTCCGGTTTGCGGGGTCGGCATGCCGCGCCAGCGGTCCTCGATTTCCTTTTCCTTAGCAAGCGTGTTGTGGACGCGGGCGAAGAGGGGAACGTTTGCGCCAAAGACCGCCGCCAGAGCGCGGGCGCCGGCCTCGCGTTTGGCACGGTCGTGGTCGGTCAGGAGGTCGAGCGTGGCTTCGATGCCGAGGGTGTCTTCGCCGATGGTGAAGGTGAGCCCGGCGATGGTTTCGTCGAAGAGCTTGTTCCAGGCGGTGGAGCCCACGGTGGACTGGTCGTGGAGGAAGCGTTCAAGTTCGTCCGAAAGCTGGTAGGGCTTCATCGCGCGCATGCGGTCGAAATAGGGTTTATAGCGCTGAAGATCCGGGTCTGCCGCGAAGGTGTTGGTGTAAGCCTCTTCCTCTATCGCGTTGAATTCGAGGGAAAAGAAAACGAGCTGGGTGGTGAAGGTCGTGATCCGGTCCTGGCAGTCGGACATGAACTTTGCCCGGTCGGCATCGGTGGTGTTCTGGTAGTAGCGCAGGCCCGCGAACGACATGATCCGGCCCGCGATGTTCGAGATCTTTTCGTCGCGTTTTACGCAAGCGAGCATTTCGGCCGGGGAGAGGTCCGCGAGCTTGCCCTGATAGTCTTCGGCGAAGCTTTTGCATTCGGCTTCGAGCCAGTCGAGATCACGGGAGAGTTCCGGCGCGTCCGGGTCCGGGTAGAGATCGGTGAGGTCCCAGTTGGGCAGTTCGCCGAACTCGGTTGTCTGGGTGGCGTTTGCATCGACCCCGGGACGGGGCAGGGTCGGCATCGGGGCTCCTTCAATCACTTCAGAAGGAGATAGGGCCGAAGCCCAGGGTGGGGCAAGGGCCAGAGGGGGCAAATCCCATAGGATTGCGACTAGAGCTTGGTGAGGTAGGGCTGGAGGCGTTGGGTTTCTGCCTGGGCTTCGGCGATCACCCAGTCGCGGAAGGTCGCGATTTTGGGGTCGTTCCAGGAGCTTCGGTCGCCGAGGAGGGCAAAGCGGCCAAACTTGCTGCGCGCAATGAGGTTGGGGAACGGGAGTGTCAGGGCGCCGGAGCTGAGTTCGGCCTGACAGAGGACGAGATCGGCCATCATGATGCCTTCGCCGAGGACGGCGGCGGTGATCGTCATGTCGATGTTCTGGAACCGGTCGCCGCGGTCGATGTCCACCTCGGTCAGGCCCAGCATTTCGATCCAGTCGCGCCAATCCTCGGTCACGTCGCCTTCGTGCAGGATGTTGTATTGGTTCAGATCCTCTGGGGCGGTGAGCGGCGGACCCTTTGCGAGGAGGGATGGCGCGCAGGCCGGGCTGACGAGGATGGGCATAAGGGGTTCGACCACGACGCCGCTGGGGCGGTCGCGGTAGGTTTCGACGGAGAAGCCCAGATCATAGCGGGTGGTGTCGTAGGGGGTGAGTTCGGTGAAGGCAGTGGTGATCTGAAGCTGGATCTCGGGGTGGGCAGCGCGGAACTGGCCCAGTCTTGGAAGGAGCCAGCGGATGGATGTGCCGGGCGGGCATATGATGCGGAGATCGTCGCCGGTGTCCCGAGCCTCGGCGGCGCCCTGGGCGATGTCCTGAAACGCGCGTGTGAGGATCGGGAGGAGGTGGGCGCCTGCGGGGGTGAGTTCTACTCCGCTGGTCCGGCGGTGGAAGAGGGGAACGCCGAGGTGATCTTCGAGGAGCTTGATATGGCGGCTGATGGCGCCGCGGGTCACATGCAGTTCATCGGCGGCCGCGATGTAGCCGCCGTGCCGGGCGGCAGATTCGAAAGCGCGCAGGGCGTTGAGTGGGGGAAGGCGCATGGGATCAATGGATCAGATTACTTAATCCATGGTGTCAGATAACTTGGTTTGATTGCAAGGCGTCTCGTGCAGTAAATCTGAACTGTGGCTAGGGTGGAGCGTTGAGATGCTGAATATTCGTGGAAGGGGCAGGACCGCTTGGTGGGTCTTTGATCTGCAGGGTCGGATTGTGGATTTGATCAAGAAAACACATCCATTCGGGATCAAGGGTGCGCCCGATCTGAGCGCGGAGATGGAACGACTAACGGAGACGTCATCGCATCTTTTGCGCGATATTGGTGTGGACCATTTGAGGAGGGCGCCCGTGTCCCGCCCGCCTGTTTTCGGTGGGCGTGGCTAGGTTCTTGGTTCTTCAGCCGTAGGCGTCCAGCATCGCTGTCAGGTCATCGAGCGTGTTGGCTTCGGCAAGCGGTTTGTCTTTGCGCCAGCGGTTCATGCGGGGAAAGCGGAGGGCAATACCAGACTTGTGCCGGGGGCTGGCCTGGATGCCTTCGAAAGCGATTTCGAAGACATGCTCGGGTTTGACGGCGCGGACGGGGCCGTAGCGTTCGAGGGTGTTCTTGCGGACCCAGGCGGTGATTTCGCGGAACTCGGCGTCTGTGAGGCCTGAATAGGCCTTGGTGAAAGGGACGAGATCGTTGCCCTTCCAGACGGCGAAGGTGAAGTCGGTGAAGAGGTTGGCGCGCCGTCCGTGACCCTGTTGCGCGTAGATCATCACGGCGTCGATCACGAGCGGGTCGACTTTCCACTTCCACCAATCCCCTTTGCGGCGCCCATCGCGGTAGGGCGCGTCGCGGCGTTTCAGCATGATCCCTTCGGCGGCTTCGGCGCGTGAGGTTTCGCGGATCTCTGCGAGGTGAGGCCAGTCGGAGAAGGTGAGAAGCGGTGAGGCGCGGAACGGTGCGTCGTTCGGGACATCAGCGAGCAGGGCGTCGAGGCGGGTGCGCCGTTCGGAGAAGGGGCGTTCGCGGATATCCTGACCCTCGTCTTCGAGGAGGTCGTAGGCCTGGAGGATGACCGGGGCTTCGGTCAGGAGCTTCTTTGGTACAGTCTTGCGCCCAATCCGTTTTTGGAGCTGCGCGAAG
>CAWUIX010000085.1:0-7609 GCA_963922395.1 uncultured Rhodobacterales bacterium
TTCAGTTCTCTTTCCTCCTTGCGGGCGCGATCATCATCGAGATCGTCTTTTTCCTGCCGGGTCTTGGCAGATTGATCTTCCAGGGGATCACACAGCGCGACCTCATTGTGGTTGAGAGCGTTGTGATGCTGCTCGTGTTTGCGGTGATCCTCGTCACCTTCCTCGTAGATCTGGCCTACGCCGCGATCGACCCGAGGCTCAGACGCCGATGACGCGCCTTCCTGCCTCCTTGGTGATCGGGTCGGTCCTTTTCGCGCTCTTTGCTTGCGCATCGCTCCTCTCATTCGTTTGGACGCCGTTCGACCACACCGCCATGTCCATCGCCGATCGGATGCAGCAGCCCTCAGGTGAGCATCTTCTTGGAACCGATCACTTCGGACGCGATATCCTGTCCATGATCATGGTCGGCGCGCGCACGTCGATTGCGGTCGCAATCCTCGCGGTCGGCATCGGCATTGGCATCGGTGTGCCGCTTGGGCTCCTTGCTGCTGCCAACCGTGGCAGTCTTCTCGACGAGGTCGTGATGCGCGGGAACGATCTTGTTTTTGCGTTCCCATCGCTCGTCATCGCAATTCTGATAACGGCCATCTTCGGCCCCTCTGCCACCAACGCGATCATCGCCATCGGGATCTTCAACATCCCGGTCTTCGCCCGCGTCGCCCGCGGCGGAGCCTTGCCACTCTGGACCCTGGACTACGTGCTCACCGCACGAGTCGCGGGGAAGGGGAAGGTCCGCATATCTGTCGAACACATCCTGACGAACATCGCCAATCTACTTATCGTTCAGGGCACCATTCAGTTCTCGCTCGGCATCCTCGCCGAAGCCGCGCTGTCCTATGTCGGCCTTGGGGCGCAGCCCCCCACGCCAAGCTGGGGCCGCATGCTCGCCGACAGCCAAACCATGATCTCGCTTGCGCCCCACATGGCGATCTTCCCGGGCCTCGCCATCGTCCTGACTGTGCTCGGCTTGAACCTTATGGGCGACGGGTTGCGCGACATCCTCGACCCCCGTGTGAGGCGCGCCCGCTGATGCTCTTGTCGGTCCAGAACCTCGGTCTGTCGATCCACGGCACGCGTATCTTGGACGAGGTGTCTTTCGACATCCGAGAAGGCGAGGTGTTCGGGCTGGTCGGGGAATCCGGGTCCGGGAAATCTCTCTCCGCCTTGGCGTGTATGGGATTGCTCCCGCGCGGAAGCTCGGTGTCTGGATCCGCCGCGATGCGGGACCGCAACCTCCTAACCCTGTCAGAGCACGCGATGTGCGACCTGCGTGGCAACGAAATCGGAATGATCTTTCAGGAGCCAATGACGGCCCTGAACCCGGTTCAAACCATAGGTGATCAGGTCGCGGAAACCCTTGTGATCCATGGCGCTGCAACCCGGGGGGAGGCCCTGCGGGTCGCCCGGGAGAAGCTCGACCGGGTCGGCCTCGGCCCGGATCGTTTTCCACTCTCACGTTTCCCACATGAGCTATCGGGTGGCCAACGGCAGCGCGTGTGCATCGCCATGGCCATCGCCCTTCATCCCAAGCTCTTGATCGCCGATGAACCGACAACCGCCCTTGATGTGACAACCCAAGCCCAAATTCTCGACCTCTTGGAGGATCTGAGGCGCGAGGAAGGGATGGCGCTCTGGCTTATCACCCACGATCTTGCGGTCGTCGCCGGAATGGCAGACCACGTGGCCGTCATGAAAGAAGGCCAGATCGTCGAGGCCAATGCGACGGAACCCCTATTTCGCCAGCGCAGGCATGCCTACACGCGCGACCTCTTCGCCGCGTCGAGCCATGTGCCCGAACGTCATGACCGGTTGGCCGGAGACGCACCGGTCTTGACCGTCAAAGAGGCCGTCCGGGACTATCGCCTGCCGCGGCATTCCTTGTTCCAACCCCCGGGAGCGGTCCGCGCCGTTGATCGCGTAAGCCTCACAATCGGACAGGGCGAAAGCCTGGGCCTCGTCGGCGAGTCCGGATGCGGAAAGTCAACGCTCGCGCGCGCAATCCTTGGGCTCGAGCCCCTTCAGTCCGGCAGTATTCAAATCGGGTCTGAAACGGTTGGAACGGGCCAGATCTCGCCCGAGACTCGCCGCCGGATCCAGGTCGTCTTCCAGGATCCATACGGCTCCTTCAATCCCCGCCACCGCGTCGGTCGGCTGATTGCCGAGCCTTTCTACCTGTCAGGTGAACCGCCGGACGCCGCAGAGCGGATCGAAAAGGCGCTGACCGATGTGGGCCTCGCCCCCTCGGACACCTCGAAGTACATCCACGAATTCTCCGGGGGCCAAAGGCAAAGGATTGCAATCGCCCGTGCACTAATAACCCGACCCGATCTGATCGTATTGGACGAGGCGGTGTCCGCCCTTGATGTACGGGTCCGCGCGCAGATCCTCGACCTCTTGGCCGACCTCCAGGCCGAGTACGGCTTGTCCTATCTTTTCATCAGTCACGATCTGTCTGTGGTGCGCGCCATCACGGACCGCGTTCTCGTCATGAAAGCCGGACAGATTATCGAAGAAGGACCTACCGACCAGGTGTTCAACGCACCAATGCACGCCTACACCCAAAGCCTGATTGCCGCTGCGCCACGCATTCCTGAGGCTTGGGGCGAAAAACAAGTAACGGCTTGATCAATGTCGCTCTTACACCTTTCCATTCCGGCCCAAGATCCTGAAACAGTCTCGAGGGTCCTTGCGACGATCCTTGATGGAACAGCCCTCCCTTTCCCGCCTTGCCCTGGTGCTTGGATTGCCTTCTCCCACAGGGATGACGGCACAGCGATAGAAGTTTATCCGGCCGAAGTAACAGTGGTTGCGGGAGCTGAGACAATCTCATTCTTGCCGGGTGCTAAGCGCTCTGGTGCGTCTGCCACGCACGTTGCAATCGCAAGCGTGCAATCAGCCGAAGACGTACTTGCCATCGGCCAGTCACTCGGGTGGCGGTCGCGGCGCTGCAATCGGGGGCCATTCGAGTGTATCGAGATCTGGGTCGAGAACCTAATTCTTGTTGAAGTGCTCGACCCCGAGATGCTGGAGGACTATCGCAGGAATATGACCGTCGCCAACTGGCGCGGGATGTTCGGACTTGAGGGGGAGCAATGAAACTCTGGTATCCGTCGGACAGCGTCTACATCGACGGCGCTTGGCAGGCGCCGCAAAGTCGCGACACCCTCCCATTGGAAGACCCATCCACCGGATCAGTGATCGGAGAGATCGCTGCGGGCGGATCCGCGGATATCGACGCGGCGGTCGCCTCAGCGCGGGCCGCGCTCTCCGGTCCATGGGGCCGCATGACTGCCACCGAGCGGGGCAGGGTCCTCTCGCGCCTCGGTCAGCTTGTCTTGGGCAAAGTCGACGAACTGGCCGAAATCGAAGCGACGGATGTCGGTAAGCCCCTCAAACAGGCGCGCGCTGATGCGATCGCCCTTGCGCGATACTGTGAGTTCTACGGGGGCGCCGCCGACAAGGTGATGGGCGAAACGATCCCCTATCTCGACGGCTACACCGTCTACACCTTGCGCGAACCCCACGGTGTTACGGCGCACATCGTCCCCTGGAACTATCCCATGCAGATCATCGGGCGTTCCGTGGGCGCGGCACTGGCGATGGGCAATGCCTGCGTCCTGAAACCAGCGGAGGAGGCCTGTCTCACGGCCCTCGCGTTTGCGGCCCTTGCCGAGGAGGCCGGTCTCCCAAAGGGCGCCCTCAACGTGGTCCCCGGTCTTGGCGAAGAGGCGGGCGACGCCCTGGCCGGTCACCCAGGCATCAATCATGTCTCGTTCACCGGATCGGTTGGCGTCGGCGCTCTGGTTCAGGCCGCAGCAGCAAAGAACGTCGTGCCCGTCACTCTGGAACTCGGGGGGAAATCCCCGCAACTCGTCTTCGCAGACGCCGACCTAGAGGCTGCACTGCCGTTTCTGGTGAACGCAGGCATTCAAAACGCCGGTCAGACCTGCTCTGCCTCGTCCCGAATTCTCGTCGAGCGATCCCGTCTGGACGAAGTCACTGCACTCATGGCCAGTCGGTATTCAGAACTCAAAGTGGGCCCCGCCCTTGCCGACCTCGATGTCGGCCCCCTCATATCGTCCCGACAGCGGGACATCGTACAGGACTACCTGAACCAGGGCAGCGACCTCGAAACGGCCGCGACCGGCACACTTGACGCAGAAGCATCTCCCGACGGTTACTTCTTCGCGCCCCATCTTCTTGCCGGAGTCCGTCCGGATCACAAACTGGCCCGCGAAGAGATCTTTGGCCCGGTCCAGGTGATCATCCCGTTCGACGACGAAGACGAAGCGCGCGCCATCGCCAATGGCACGGACTACGGCCTTGTCGCCTCTGTCTGGACCCGGGATGGCGGGCGCCAGATGCGCCTTGCCCGCGACCTGCATGCAGGCCAGGTCTTCATCAACAATTACGGAGCAGGCGGCGGTGTCGAGCTGCCGTTCGGCGGAACCGGGAAATCAGGGCATGGCCGGGAGAAAGGGTTTGAGGCGCTTTACGGCTTCTCGTCTCTGAAAACCGTCGCGGCCCACCATGGCTGAGGCAAGCCGATAGACATAGTTGGAGAATGCCGATGAGCGATGTGTCCGACTGGTGGCGGACGTCCATCATTGAAATGGAGCCGGGGGTCATCCGCTTCCGCGACCGCCCGATCGAGGATCTGATCGGTTCGGTCAGTTTCCCACAGATGATCTGGCTGATGCTCCGGGGCGATCTGCCCTCCGCGGGTCAGGCCGCTCTGTTGGAAGCGGCACTGGTGGCCAGTGTGGATCACGGGCCCCAGTCCCCGTCCATCGCAGCGGCCCGGATGGCGGTGACATGCGGGCTCCCGCTCAACAACGCGCTTGGGTCCGCCGTGAACATGCTCGGCGACGTCCACGGGGGCGCCGGGGAACAGGCAGTGGAGCTCTATCACCGGATTGATGAAGCGGGCGGTCCCGCGCATGTACCCGCTGAAATGGACCGCTGGCAGGCCGAGCGTGGCCGATACCTCCCTGGCTTCGGACACCGCTTTCATACGCCACAGGACCCCCGGGCCCCGAGACTCCTTTCTTTGGTGGATCAGGCGGCCGAGGCTGGAACCGTGCCTGGCAACTACGCCACAATCGCAAGAGCAGTCGAGGCAGAGCTCATCGCGCGCAAGGGCAAACCGGTGCCCATGAACATCGACGGCGCGACGGCAGTGATCTTTGCCGAGCTTGGCTTCGCGCCGCCGCTGGCACGGGGCATCTTTTGCCTGTCGCGCTCTGTCGGAATTCTGGCCCACGCCTGGGAACAGATGGGGCAGGGCGGTCGCAACAAGGGACCCACCCCGCCGGGATATCGGTGGACCTACGACTCGCCGAAGGGGTGATGGCGCCCCTTCTTCGCTCGGAACGGCCCGGTCGAGATCCACAATCCCGGCGACGATTTGCGCAGCTTCCTGTCAATGTAGGAACAGCAAGTCAGCGATATGATGAGAACGCTGGGCATTCTCTGAAGGGATAAATCACAAAGTCAGCCCGGCCTTTCTTCGGAGGCGGCCCGTAGTGGTGAGTTTCCGGCGGCGCAACGTTGAACCCCGGGGGCTGTCTGCCCCGGACCCCCGAGAAAGTTTCTGGAAAGAAGAGAAGGGCGATGCCGGCCAACTGGCCAAGGCGCCCTTGGCAAACACCGGACTAGACGACGAGCCTCCCGGAGGTCTACCGTCGCCCAGACCCTCATGCGGGTCAATTCGCCCTGGGGGACAGGACCATTCCATTGACCACTGCCACACCCGTGGTGCCAGAGACCGGCCCGCGGCGGACCGAGAATGGCAAGGCCCTTCTTCTGATGGCCTTGGGCATGTTCATTTTCTCTGCCGTTGATACCCAAGGGAAGTTTCTGACCGAGACGCTTCACCCGATCCAAATCACCTGGTCGCGGCAGCTCGGACTGCTGATCGCGGCCTTTGTCCTTCTCGGACTTCACGGGCGCGCGCTTCTCCGAACCGGTCATCCCGTGTTGCAGGTCTTGCGCGGTGTGATGGCCGCCGGGTCGGCCACGATCTTCATTGTCGCGGTCCAATATGTCCCTCTGGCCGACGCCGTCGCCGTCAGTTTCGTCGCCCCGTTCATCGTGACCGTTCTTGGCGCGCTTCTGTTGCGCGAACCCGTGGGATTGCGCCGCTGGCTCGCGGTCATCGCCGGGTTTGTCGGCACCCTGATCGTGATCCGCCCCGGGATGGGGGTCATCCACCCCGCCGCCTTCCTCGTCGTGGTCGCCGCAACCCTGTTCGCCCTGCGCCAGATCATCAGCCGGGCGCTGTCGGACACCGACCGGACGATCACCACAATCGCCTATACCGCCTTCATCGGCTCGGCCATTCTCACAATCCCACTCCCCTTCGTCTGGCGGACGCCGGAAACGGGGCTTGAGATCACACTTCTGGTCTCCATTGCGATCATGGCCGGCGTGGCGGAGATCTGTGTGATCAAGGCGCTTGAGGCCGGGCTCGCCGTCGTGGTGGCGCCTGTGCAATACACACTGATGATCTGGGGCACGATGTACGGCTTTCTTGTGTTCGGCCAGTTGCCCGACCTCTGGACCTGGGTTGGGACGGCGATCATCATCGCAACGGGGCTCTATACACTCTACCGTGAATGGCTCGCCACGAAGCGCCGCGCATCCGAAGGGACCTGAGATGGCGGAAGAGTTTTACGACGACGAACAGATCGCGCGCCAACTGGCCGTGGCACAAACGCAGGATATGCGCACGCAGCGCAACCTGGTATTATCTGCATTGCAGCTTCAACTGGGTCACCGGATACTGGACCTCGGAAGCGGCAACGGTGTTTTCGCTGATGAACTCTGTGACGCGGTTGGGGCGGATGGTTCGGTCACGGGTGCGGATGCGTCCCAAGGCATGGTCGAAATGGCGCAGAGGATCGCGCCCCGGGCCCAGTTCGTTCAGGCGGACGCAACGGCGCTCCCCTTTGATGACGCGAGCTTTGACCGGGTTACGGCCGCGCAAATCCTCTGCTTCGTGCCCGATCTCAACGCCGCGCTGGCCGAGATTTTCTGTGTGCTTGCACCAGGTGGGCGGATTGCGCTTCTCGACAGCGATTGGGCCAGCCTCGTCTGGCACTCGGACAACACGGATCTGACCGCCAAGATTATGGAGCGATACACGTCGGTTTATGCCGACCGACACGTGGCGCGCCGGTTAGCACCTGAACTTGCTCGAGCAGGTTTCACCGAGGTGGATGTCACGTCGCATGTCATTCTGAACCGCAGCGTAGCCGAAGACACATATGCCGGCATCACGCTCGCGGGCGCAGTCGACATGGCTGCGGCGGATGCCGATATTGGTCCGGCAAAGGCAAGCCTGTGGGAAGCGGATATGCACCGCGCTGATCAGAGCGGAAGGGCGTTCTTTTCTCTGAACCGGTACATCTTTACCGCAAAAAAGCCGCGCATCTGACGGCCGTCGACCGGCCTATGCCATCGCTGCCACGCAGGCCCCGGCATAGCATTCGCCCAAGACATGATCCCAGCCGCTGTTATAGCTCGCGCAGGTCTCGGTCGCCTTGCCGCACAGCACATCAAAGCCGGAATGGGTCAGGTCCACTCGCGTTCCGGCCTCTGTCTGGGT
>CAWUIX010000086.1:0-7594 GCA_963922395.1 uncultured Rhodobacterales bacterium
CACCAGTTGGGTGGCTGAGTTGAAAGAAGGAGCAGTTGCCGAGCGAGAGTTGCATCCAGAGGATGCTGGCCTGCCGGTTCACCCCTTCGAGGCAATTCTTGGTGGATCTCCTGAGGAGAATGGCAGGGCATTTCGGGCACTTTTGGATGGCGCCAAGGGCGGCTACCGAGACGCGGTGCTTTTGAACGCGGCGGCCGCGCTTGTTGTGGCCGGAACGGCCGGGACACTAAGTGACGGTGTCTCTCAGGCGGCCGAAAGCATCGACAGCGGCCGCGCACGAGAAAAGGTCGACGGTTTGGCGCGGGTCACCTCTGGCGGGTGATGGCCCAGGATTTTTCGAAAATTCTTGTCAAATTTCTTCGAAGGAATTTGCCTCTCCGTCCGGTCGGCACTATCCCCGGGTCATGACCACAGCACTTGACCGCATAAAAGCCTACAAGCTTAACGAGATCGCCCAAGCGAAATTGGAGCGCCCCCTGTCAGGGATCGAAGCGGAGGCGCGCGAAGCTTCCGCACCTAGAGGATTTGCCTCAGCTTTGGCCCGGGCTTCGAAATCGGGCTACGGCCTTATCACCGAAATCAAGAAAGCCAGCCCGTCAAAGGGATTGATCAGAGCGGATTTTGATCCGCCAGCCTTGGCGCAAGCCTATGCTGCAGGCGGGGCGACGTGCCTTTCCGTTTTGACCGATACGCCGTCTTTCCAAGGCGCTCCTGCGTTTCTTGGCCAGGCCCGCAACGCTGTGGATCTGCCCGTTCTCCGCAAGGACTTTATGTACGACACGTATCAAGTGACGGAGGCCCGGGCCTGGGGCGCGGACTGCATCTTGATCATCATGGCGAGCGTCTCCGATACTCAGGCCAACGAGCTAGAAGCGGCGGCGACCGAATGGGGCATGGACGCGCTTGTTGAGGTGCACGATGAGGCTGAACTTGATCGGGCTTTGGCGCTATCCTCCCCACTTCTGGGTGTGAACAACCGGGACCTCAAGACTTTCAAAACCGATCTCGATGTGACGCGGCGGCTTTCCAGCAAGGTGCCGTCTGGCAAAACGCTTATTGCCGAATCCGGCTTGAGCACGCCGGATGATCTGGCCGATCTCGCAGCGCACGGCGCCCGTGCCTTTTTGATCGGTGAGAGCCTGATGCGGGTCGATGATGTCACCGCAGCCACGCGCGCCATCCTGCAAAACCCCCTTGCCCGGAGCGCGTGATGGCCGATCTCACGCATTTTGATGCCGAGGGTCAGGCCCATATGGTGGATGTGTCTGAGAAAGCAGACACGGCGCGCGTTGCCATAGCCCGCGGGTTCATCCGCATGAGGCCGGAGACGCTCGACCACGTGGAGGCGGGCACGGCCAAGAAAGGCGATGTCCTTGGCGTGGCGCGGCTTGCCGGGATTATGGGAGCCAAGCGAACGGCGGACCTGATCCCCTTGTGTCATCCACTCCCGATCTCAAAGGTTGCCATTACGTTTGAGATTGATCGCACTTTGCCCGGTGTGCGCGTTGAAGCAGAGGTGCGGACCACGGGAAAGACCGGGGTCGAGATGGAGGCACTTACCGCTGCCAGTACGACCTGTCTGACGATCTACGACATGCTCAAAGCAGTCGAGAAGGGTATGACCATCGGTGGGATCGAGGTTGTGTTGAAGGATGGGGGTAAATCGGGGCGCTACGAGGCGCCATGATCTCTGTCGATGAGGCGCTTCAGAACATCTTTGCGCTCGTCGCGCCCCTGGGCTCCGAAGAGGTGCCTATCCGCGATGCTGCAGGTCGTTGCCTTGCAAAGCCAATTGTAGCGCATCGCGATCAGCCACCGTTTCGGACATCGATGATGGATGGCTATGCAGTAAGGGATGCCGACGTCGCCCCTGGTGCCCAGCTCCGACTGACGGGCGAAGCGGCCGCCGGTCACGCCACGACCTTAAGCGTAGGTCCTGGTGAAGCGATCCGAATATTCACCGGCGCACCCGTTCCAGCGAATGCTGATAGGATCGTTATCCAGGAAGACGTGACCGCCGAAAGCGACGGTAAGACCATCACCCTAGGCCCAAACCTAGATGCCGGCCCTTACATTCGGCAGGCTGGGGCGGACTTTGCAAAGGGGGCCTCCCTTTCCGCACCCGCCCGGCTCGATCCCGCAAAGCTAACGCTTGCCGCGGCGATGAACGCTCCCGTGCTGACCTGTACGAAGCGGCCAGTGGTCGCGATCATCACGACAGGGGATGAGCTTGTCATGCCCGGGGGGGAACCCGGACCCGATCAGATCATTGCCTCGAACGGTCTTGGCCTTGCAGCACTTGTCAATGAAGAAGGAGGTGTTCCGAGACTTCTGCCGGTCGCGCGAGACACCCTTGGATCCCTCCACACTGTGTTCGACATGACCCAGCACGTAGATTTGATCATCACGGTTGGGGGGGCCTCAGTGGGAGATCATGATCTTGTCCGGCGCGTCGCACAGGAACGCGGGATGTCGCCGTCCTTTTACAAGGTCGCAATGCGCCCCGGCAAACCTTTGATGGCCGGGAAGCTAGGCGACATTCCCGTGATTGGACTTCCTGGGAATCCAGTGTCCTCCCTCGTGTGCGGCCATGTCTTCCTTCGCCCTGCTCTGCGCCGCATGCTTGGCTTTCCTGCCCGCGCTCTTCCACGTGAAACTGGAACGCGCGCGGCGCCGTTGTGCCAAAATGGACCACGCGAACACTACATGCGGGCAACGCGCACGCCTGATGGCGTTGTCGTTGCCGATCGTCAGGACTCGGGGTTAATCGGCATTCTCGCCGACGCGGACACGCTCGTGGTCCGACCGCCTCACGATGGTCCAAAGGACACAGGCGCGACTGTGGAAATTTTGCCGCTTCGCCCGGCGAGTTGACACAAAACGAGAACATGAATAGAACGCAAGTTGAACAGGCAATGGGCGGAGGACCGCATGCTCACGCGTAAGCAGTTGCAACTTCTCGAATTTATCAATGCTCGGGTCTCGCGCGACGGTGTGCCCCCTTCTTTTGATGAAATGAAGGACGCGCTCGACCTTCGGTCGAAGTCCGGCATCCACAGATTGATCAGTGCATTGGAAGAGCGAGGGTTCATTCGCCGCCTTCCCCATAGGGCCCGTGCGCTAGAGGTTGTGAAGCTTCCAGACGCGCTGAACGCTCCAGGATTTACGCCTAAGGTGATTCACGGGGACAAGACCGATCCTCCGCGTGCTGCGCAAGCGGTCGAAGCCGCCGCGATGACCCTTCCTGTGATGGGCCGGATCGCTGCGGGGGTTCCGATCGAGGCGATCAGTGAACAGTCACACACAGTGGCCGTGCCAGGGGACATGCTATCCGGGCAAGGGCATCACTATGCGCTGGAGGTCAAAGGCGACTCGATGATCGACGCGGGCATCAATGACGGCGACGTTGTTGTGATCCGCGAGACCGGTACGGCTGACAACGGTGATATCGTCGTCGCCCTTGTCGAGGGTCATGAGGCGACGTTGAAGCGTTTCCGTCGCAAAGGCACGACAATTGCTCTGGAGGCCGCGAACCCAGCCTATGAAACGCGTGTTTTCCAAGACCATCAGGTGAAGGTTCAGGGACGCCTCGTAGGACTAATCCGCACATACTAAATCCAGCGTCCTAGTGTGCGCGCCAGAGATGTAATCCACCAACTGTCGGTGGCGATGCACCGCATGCCGTGTCCGTGCTTTACCCGTCTCTGACCCCCATCTATCACCGGGTCAGGCAACGGGAGAGCTCACATGGCACAGACGGCAGACGCGGTGATCATCGGAACCGGTGTGATCGGAACGGCAACCGCATTTGAGATGGCAAAGCGTGGTTGGAAGACCCTGTCGCTCGACCGTAATTCCCAGATCGGCCACGGATCGACTGCTGGCTCCTGTGCCATCATCCGGATGCATTACTCCACGTTCGATGGCACTGCTTTTGCCTGGGAGGGCTACCACTACTGGCGTGACTGGGCTGAGTACCTCGGCCTAGGTGCAGATGCCACCTTGGCAGAGTTCCGGGAGTGCGGTTGCCTTGTGATGAAGACCGAAGAGAACGGTTTTCTGGAGAAGCACATCACAAACTCTCGCGATCTGAATATTCCAATTGAAGAGTGGAACCAGGATCAGATCCTCCAAAAGATGCCGATCTATGCTCTGGACAGCTTCTACCCACCGAAGGCGCGCGATGATGAAAACTTCGGGCAGCCAAACGGCAGCGCGATCAACGGCGCGGTGTTCTGGCCAAACGGCGGGTATGTCACGGACCCTGCTTTGTCCTCACAGAACCTTGCTGATGCGGCCAGAAAGCATGGCGGGGACTTCAAGTTGAACGCAGAAGTCGCTGAAATTCTGAAAGAAGGCGGAAAGGTAAGGGGTGTGCGCCTGACCGATGGCACGGAGATCCACACACCGGTCGTTGTCAATGTCGCCGGCCCGGGATCGGCCATCGTCAATAACATGGCTGGCGTCACGGAAGAGATGAATATCTCGACGCGCCCCCTCCGGCAGGAGGTCGTGCACGTCCCAGCCCCCGAGGGTTTCGACTTCGAGGGAACTGCTCCAGTCGTGTCGGACAACGACATCGGCGTCTATATCCGTCCGGAGCACGGCAACCACATCCTTATCGGATCTGAAGATCCGGAATGCGACAGCCACGATTGGGCGGAGGACGACAAGTCCTATGACCGGAACTTCACCGAGCAGTGGAAAACACAGGCCATGCGCTACGCGCAGCGTGTCCCATCGCTTGGCATTCCGTCGCGCATGCGCGGAGTCGTTGATCTTTACGATGCTTCGACCGACTGGATTCCCATCTACGACAAGTCGTCGCTTGGCGGCTACTACATGGCCTGCGGTACAAGCGGGAACCAGTATAAGAACGCGCCAATCGCCGGGAAGATGATGGCGGCTCTGATCGACCATTGCGAAGCAGGCAACGATCATGACGCCTCGCCGATGCAGTTTACGCTGCCTTATATTGATCGCGCTATCGACGTGGGCTTTTACTCGCGGAAGCGGAAGATCAACGAAGAGTCGAGCTTTTCCGTCCTGGGTTAGCCAGTCTTCCTCTCTTCAAGGTCAAAGGGCGTGGCAGAGAAATGCCGCGCCCTTGTTCTTTGATCTCTTGTCATAAGACCGCAATGAAGTCGCGATAGCAAAAAATCATTCGAATGAATGTGACCCATGGCCAAGACCAACTGGAAGACAATCCGCGACGACATTGCCCAGCGCATCCTGGAGGGTGCGCTTCAGCCGGGAGATAAACTACCGACGGAGCCTGAGCTTGCTGCCACATTCTCCGTAGGACGGCATTCGGTACGCCGGGCCGTCGCGGATCTGGCCCGGATCGGCAAACTGAGTGTTGAGCAGGGACGCGGCACCTTTGTAGAACCGACACCACGCATTGAATACGCTATCGCTCTGCGGACCCGTCTTCGCGATAACCTGAAAGGTCAGGCCCATGATATTCGGCGTGAACTTTTGTCGAGCCGGATCACGACCGCGCCGGAAGCTGTAGCAAAAGCCCTGAAGCTGCCACAGGATGCGCAGGTTCTGGAGAGTAAACGGATCACTTGCGCTGACGACGTCCCCCTAGCGATCGGCTTTGGGTATCGAAGCGACGATCGCTTTCCCGGCTTCGGCGAGCGACGCGAAGTACTGGGCTCCGTTACTGAAACCTATAAATCATATGGCGTAGAAGACTATATTCGGATGCGCACCTCGATCCGAAGCCGTCAATCCACTTCGGAAGAGAACCGTCTCCTCCGCCAGCATCCCGATATGCCGGTCACCGTTGTCCGATCGATTGACGCCCTACCCGATGGGACCCCTATCGCGTATTCTGATGTTGTTTGGTCGGCGCTTCGAGTTGAATTCACGATCGGAGACACCTGATGACCTCTGAGGCGCACAAGCGGAGTTCAGGAATACAACCATGTGGCTGACCGCGCTCGACCTTGTCCTACCTGACAGTATCCTGACAGGCGCTTCCCTCCGAGTAGAACAGGGTCGGATTACCGAAATCGTTGATCGCTCCGTGCCCGAGGGGCTTTCATGCGGGGGCCGCCTCGTTTTTCCCGGCTTCATCGACATGCATGGCGACATGATCGAGAAAGAGCTGGAGCCCCGGGTGAATGTGCATTTCCCGATGGACGTCGCCCTTCACCACCTGGATGCCCGCCTGGCGGCGGCCGGTGTGACGACCGCCTATGCTGCCGTGTCCTTTTCAAAGGGCGCGAAAGATGGTGAGCGCCGCTCTTTCGAACACACGAGCCAGACGATCCGGGCACTTCATGATGCGCGGGACACCTGTCGCGTGGATCATCGGATCCATGCCCGCTTTGACATCACATTCGACAACGCCGTGGGTGTTTTGGAGGGTCTCCTGAGCGACCAGCAGGTGGACCTGGTTTCTCTGATGGATCACACGCCCGGGCAAGGACAGTATCGCAACATTGAGCGCCACATTGAGAACCTTGCTGCATATCATGGCGTCAGCCCGACGGAGGCGCGGCAGATCGTTTCGACGAAGATTGCCGAACGTTCCCGTCCTCAGGAGGTTCTGCTGGCCAATTTGACCCGCGTCGCAGCGCTTTGCCGTACCAATGGTGTTGCGCTCGCAAGCCATGATGACGACACGGCCGCTAAAGCAGAACTTCTGGCAGATCTTGGCGCAGTGATCGCGGAATTTCCGGTTACGCAAGATGCCGCGCGGGCCGGAGTCGCGCGGGGCCTCATGACCGCGATGGGCGCGCCGAATGCAATGCGCGGCGAGAGCTATTCGGGTAACTTGTCGGCGCGCGAAGCGCATGCCGCTGGCCTTCTTCACATTCTTGCAGCTGACTACCATCCGGGTGCGATCCTGCCGGCGATCCGTGCGCTGTCATCACAGGATCCCGGTGGCCTTCCCGGCGCAACGCGGCTTGCGACATTGAACCCGGCCAAGGCTCTGGGGCTCAAGGACCGCGGTGCCATTCAAACAGGGCTTCTTGCGGATCTTGTCATTGTTGATGCGACGGACCGTATAGATGCGACGCTTCGGGCCGGCGAGGTGATCTATTCAAACGGAACACTCGGCGAGCTCGCTGCATTTCTTCACAAAGCGGCCTGACGCGAACGGTCAAATAACCTTCACAGAGCCTTTAAAGGACTGTCACGACCAGACGGTAGCCATAGGGATAACAGATTCATTCGGATGAATTGGTATGCCTGCTGCCGAGCTCACGCTCTCTTCCGTTTCCAAGCATTTCGATGCGATCAAAGCCGTCGATCAGGTCTCTCTGACAATTAAGCCGGGACAATTCGTCGGCGTAATAGGTCGCTCCGGCGCCGGGAAATCCACGTTGCTTCGCCTGGTGAACCGACTGATCGACCCGACCATGGGCTCAATCCAGTGTGACGGACAGGAGATCACAGCCCTTCGCGGCAAGGCCCTTCGCCACTGGCGCCGCGACTGTGCGATGATTTTTCAGCAGTTCAATCTGGTTGAGCGTCTGGACGTTCTGACCAATGTCCTCATCGGGCGGCTTGCCGATCATGGCTTTGTCTCGTCCATGGCCATGCAATTCACCGACGAAGAGCGCACGCTCGCCATCGA